>JABFSY010000400.1 GCA_013140395.1 Cyclobacteriaceae bacterium | reverse complement strand
ACCCTCATTAACGATGCTCAAAAATTACTTCAAAATCGCCTTTCGGAATCTCGTAAAACAAAAAGGCTATTCGTTTATCAACATTGCCGGCCTGGCTACCGGGATGGCCGTAGCCATTCTCATCGGCTTGTGGATTTGGGATGAGCTCTCGTATGATAGGTATCATCAAAACTATGATCGGATAGCACAGGTTTGGCAGCATAATACTTACAATGGTGTAGTGCAATCACAAATATCCAATCCGTATCTAATGGCGGAGGAGATACGCAACAATTTTGGCAGCGACTTCAAATATGTGCTGCAGGCATCCTGGAACAATACCCATATTCTCTCTTTTGGTGAAAAGAAATTCAATAAAGACGGTTATTACTTTGAGCCAGAAGTCACCGAGATGCTCACGCTGAAAATGCTCAAGGGCACCCGCGATGGTTTGAAAGAGCCCTATTCTATTATGTTATCGGAATCAACTGCGAAGGCTTATTTTGGAGAAGCCGACCCCATCAATCAAGTGATGCGTCTTAACAACAAGCACGATGTAAAAGTGACTGGCGTATACGAAGACTTGCCTTACAACACTTTCTTTCGCAATATGAATTATTTGCTTCCATGGGATTTGTACATCATCTCGAATGAGTGGATCAAAAAAATGGAGAACCCATGGGGTAGCAATTTCACACAGACATTTGCTCAACTCACAGACAAGGCCGATATGTCATTGGTTTCTGCAAAAATCAAAAACGTTAAATTCAATAAACTCAAAGATGATGGAGATCGGAAATACAAACCGGTAGTTTTTCTGTTGCCTATGAGTAAGTGGCATTTGTATCGTGAATTTAAAAACGGGATCAATGTAGGTGGACGGATTGAGTTTGTTTGGCTGTTTGGCATCATCGGCACTTTTGTGCTCTTATTGGCATGTATCAATTTTATGAATTTAAGTACAGCTCGTTCCGAACGCAGAGCCAAAGAGGTGGGCATCCGCAAATCTATTGGCTCCGTTCGCGCACAATTGGTAAGTCAATTTTTTAGCGAGTCATTAGTGGTTGCTTTTTTGGCGTTCCTTGTTTCATTGTTGTTGGTGCAACTCATGTTGCCAACGTTCAACCAAGTGGCTGACAAAAAATTGGTTCTTCCTATGTTCAATCCGATGTTTTGGTTGGCTGGCATTTGTTTTAGTTTGCTCACGGGTATCATAGCAGGAAGCTATCCTGCACTTTACCTTTCTTCTTTCAATCCTGTTCAGGTTTTAAAAGGAACTTTTCGGGTGGGAAGATTTGCATCCATCCCACGCAAAGTTTTAGTGGTAGTGCAGTTTTCTGTTTCTGTTACCCTTATTATAGGAACGATCGTTGTATTTAATCAAATACAGTATGCGAAGAACAGACCTATTGGCTATGAGAGAAATGGATTAATCAATATGTTTTTGATGACTCAGGATTTGTATAAGCATTTTGATGCAGTAAGAAATGAGCTAAAGAGTTCGGGTGCCATTGTTGAAATGGCCGAGTCGGGCAGTCCCGTTACGCAGGTGTGGAATAGCAATGGAGGCTTCGAGTGGGAAGGAAAAGATCCTGCGCTGGCGGTAGATTTTCCAAATAATGGAATCACTCATGAGTATGGAAAAACCATTGGCTGGCAGTTCAAAGATGGCCGTGATTTTTCTCGTGAATATTCTACGGACTCCAATGCCTTTGTCATTAACGAGGCTGCCGAGAAATTTTTAGGATTCAAAAAAACGGTAGGATCAACATTGACATGGGAGGGGAAGCCGTATACGATCATCGGCATCATTAAAGACATGGTGGTAGAATCGCCTTACGAACCAGCGAGAGCGTCCTTGTTCCATATTTCAAAAGATGATGGCAATGTGATCCTCATGAAAATAAATCCTGAGATGGCTTCGCGCGAAGCACTAAGTAAAATAGAAACAATTGTAAAAAAACATAGTCCCGATGCACCCTTTGAATACGAGTTTGTAGATGAAGACTATGCTCGAAAGTTTGGTGATGAAGAGCGCATCGGAAAGCTGGCCAGCTTTTTTGCGGCACTTGCCATCTCTATTAGTTGTCTCGGCATTTTCGGACTGGCCTCATTTGTAGCAGAGCAGAAAGCTAAAGAAATAGGCGTACGGAAAGTAATGGGCGCCTCTGTATTTACATTATGGAAAATGTTGTCGCGAGATTTTGTGGTGCTGGTGACCATCTCCTTTTTAATTGCAAGTCTTTTATCATTCTATATGATGAACAACTGGCTGATGAAATATGAATATCGAACTGATATTTCCTGGTGGGTTTTTGCAGTGGCAGGAATGGGAGCTTTAGTGATCACACTCGCTACTGTAAGTTATCAAGCCATCAAAGCAGCATTGGCCAATCCGGTGAATAGTTTGCGGACGGAATGAAATGAGATGCCGGTTCCCAGTTGCAAGTAACCTGAAACTGGAAACCGGAAATCATCTATTTTCCATTCGAGTAATCCACTACCAAATTGCAAAGTGTATTCACACCAAGTGTGAGACCGCTGTCGTCAATAATAAATTGAGGAGTGTGATGAGGGCCTGCCTTTTTAGGGTCTGTTCCTTTTGGCATTCCGCCCAAAAACAAAAATAGCCCTGGTACTTTTTCAGCGAAGTAAGAGAAGTCTTCACTTCCGGTTTGAGCCGGAACAAGTTTTACATTTTCCTTGCCCGCAGATTTTTGCACGGATGGGAGCATCCGGTTGGTCAAAGCAACATCATTGACAGTTACCGGGTAGCGAATACTGTATGGTAGTTCCACAATGGCAGTTGCACCTGCAGCTTGAGCAGTATGGGTGGCAATTTCATTGATGCGCTGGATTACCATTTTTTCATCTTCTGCACTGAGTGTTCGAACCGTTCCCAACATTTCCACTTTTTCGGAAATGATATTACTGCGATTTCCACCATGAATGGCACCAATTGTTATCACTGCGGGATTCTCCGTAACATTTACATTTCTACTCACAATAGTTTGAAGGCTAGTGATGATTTGTGCAGACACCAGAACAGGGTCTACAGACGCCCACGGCTGTGCCCCATGAGAGGGTTTACCGTTTACAGTAATTTTCAAATCGTTCACCGAAGCCATCGTGCCACCCGGGCGATAGTTAATGGTGCCAACTTCATCTTCTGAACTGATGTGAAGCCCGAAGATAACATCTACTTTAGGGTTCTCCATCACACCTTCTTTTACCATTAGTGCAGCTCCACCTTCTTCTCCTTTAGGCGCGCCTTCTTCAGCGGGTTGAAAAATGAATTTTACAGAGCCTTTCAAATCTTTTTTCATGGAAGCAAGTATTTCTGCAGCACCCATCAACATGGCTACGTGCGTATCATGTCCGCAGGCATGCATCACGCCTACTTGCTGACCGTTGTATTCGGTAGTCACTTTAGAGGCATAAGGCAATCATTTTTTTCATAAACAGGCAGGGCATCCATATCAGCACGAAGCGCAACCACAGGACCTGGCAAGCTACCTTTTAACAAACCAACTACACCTGTTTTTCCAACACCAGTCTTTACTTCAATGCCTAGCGATTGCAAGTGCTTTGCAATCAACTCTGCCGTCCGGAATTCTCGATTGCCCAATTCAGGATGTTCATGGATATCTCTGCGCCAGGCAATTACTTTCTTTTCAATTTCTGTTGCTTTCGCTTTGATCGCCAGACGGGCTTTGTCAGATTGTCCATAAGTGGAAATGGAACACAAGAATAGAAGTAATAGTAACGTGTTTTTCATTTTTGAATAGCTGTTAGGTGAGTTGAATGGTTGATTGGCAATATAGAAGATTTTGATTTGCAGTTATCAAAGAAATGGGGGAGTGGTTTAATAACCGGATATAGGATGATTTTAGATTACCCTATTTTATCGATTAGCCATCCGGTCAAACTCAAGCGCTCCCTCGTAGCCGGCAAGACCTCATGCTCCAAGAGATCGCTGCGAAAACATACTAATCTTCCTGCTAAGGGAAGAACATCTTTGGATTCGTGGCCGATGAACATTCGCAATTGACCACCATCGGCCTCTTTCCAATCTTTATTTAAGTAACAGATAACAGATAACTTTCGGTGATCATCTTTTTTGAACTGGTCGAGGTGACGTTTATAAAAACTGCCAATGGGATAAATCGTTTGATGCACCTCGCAGTCCTTTAAACTTAGAAAGAGACTTTGGTTAACAAAGGCAATCACTTGCTTAAGTCTATCAAGGTAAGTTAGCAATGGAGGCTCGGCATTGTTCGGATCGATCCACTGAATATAATCACCCCGAATTGCTTCGTTGATTTGTTTATCCTGATTTTTGCCAATACCTGCCTTTTTAAATTGCAACAACCCGTTCTTGAATCCCTGTAGCGCAAGAATTGAATCAATTTCTTCGTTTGATAGAAAATCATCAATGACGGCAAAGCCATTTTCAGCAATTTGGTCAGCGAGTTTGTTTAATTGGGAAGTTAGTTCATTATTCACCATGTAAATTTAACAGCATGCTTTAACTTTGGGCGATATGCGAATAAACAATAGTACATTTTTTGGATGCTTTTTCTTGGCTTTTTTGGTTTGGTCCTGTGTGCCTAAAGAGCAAGTAGTCTTTAGGTCAGTTAATAACCTAACACTCGATGTTGGCCTTAGCGGAAACCCTGTATTAAAAGGAGATGCTTTTTTCTATAACCCAAATAAGATAAAGGCTACGCTGAAGGAAATTAAAGTGGAGGTGCTGGTTGACGGGAAAAAGGCAGCCTTGGTAGATCAACAAATGGATTTGCTGGTACCGGGTAATTCCGATTTTACATTGCCCATTGAAGCAAAACTTGACATCAAAGAATTTGGATTAATCGATGCAGTGATCGGTTTTTTTGGAGGCAAGTCTTACCAGATAGAAATGATTGGTTTTTTACGTGTTAAGGCGCGTGGGGTTACTATAAAAGTACCTGTTAGATTCAAGCAAGAAGTGAAGTTGAATAGGTAGTAATCTGCACTAGCCAACGAAAATGGAAAATTCTAGCCTGATTGTGATCATTGGCTTTTTAGTGGTGGCTATCTGCTGGCTTCTTTTTGCAGCCCTAACGCTGAGGCAAAAGAACCAAATCATTTCAAGGCAGAGCAGCGAGATAGGAGCTCAATTTCGACTTTTAGAGCAAAGGAAAAGTGAGCTAGAAGAGCTCTTTCATCAAAATAAACAAATTATTAGTGTTGTTTCTCACGACTTAAAAGGCCCATTCAATCGAATATTTGCGTTAGTGCACCTGATGAGTCTTTCGGCAGAGAACTTTACACCCGAGCAAAAAGAATACCTCAACAAGATTCATCAGGTTGTGGCCGATGGATTGGGTATGATTAGAAATCTTCTTGATAACAGGAGGCTGGAGGATAAAGGAATAGAGTTTTTCAACGAGAAACTAAACTTGGTTACGTTACTTGGTGGTCTTGTCAAAAACTACCAGACACTAGCGGAAAAAAAAGGAATCCAATTTCATTTTAATGCTCCTGTTCACGCTATTTTGGTAGCTGATAAACTGTATCTCACGCGTGTGTTTGAAAATCTACTTTCCAACGCAATTAAATTTACCGAATCAGGACGACAGGTTTTCGTAGATATAACAGACCAAAGTGATGGCATACGTGCGGCCATTCGCGATGAAGGACCTGGAATCAGTGCAGAGGATCAATTGAAATTATACCATAAGCTCCAGCGGCTGACCGCACGGCCAACTGGCGGAGAAAGTTCAACCGGACTTGGATTATGGATCGTGAAAACGATTCTGGACAAGATGGAAGGATCCATCGAATGTGAAAGCAGTCAACTAGGTACCACTTTTATTGTACTGCTAAAAAAGAAATTAGTTAGTTAAAAAGATAATCGTCATCCTTTCCTTCAAGGACTGCCACTAATGATTCGATGACATTTTCATCTTTGATCACGTAATCCCGAACCCCTTTTTGAATAAAGCTGAGAACCATATTGCCGTCATCTATAGCGCTTAGCATGATCACTTTGTGGGCATCATTAATCTTATCTTTTATACTCTCATAGAGTTCAATCCCACTCATGCCGGGGAGTTTGTAATCGATAATGATCGCATCAGGGAAACCGGTTTTAATAGATTTCAAGGCGTCTTCTGCCGAAAGGAAATGGCTGATTTTGTAGGCTTGGTTTTGGGCAAGCGATTTTTTGATAAATTCAGCGTAAATAGAATCGTCTTCTACTAAATAAATGTTCATACGCGCCTTTTGGACACCGCAATATAGTAAGCTTCTTCTTTTTTAATAAGAGAATTATCAATCGGCCATGAAAAATAAAGCACGAGGAGCCCTAGCCTGACTTCTTTTTGCCGGTTTTAGATCATCGTTGCTTTTCCTTTGCCCAATTCGTATTGGCCTTCTCAATATACACAGGTTGGTTTTCGTTCCATTTGGTGCGCACAGCCAAACTGTAATTCATGTACAGTTTCCCGTCAATAATGGTCCAGGCGTCTGGCTGGGTATCGGCCTTATAACAGCTTGCCATCCCAAAAGAGCAATAACCACCGAATTGAGGAACAAACTGGCTGGGATTAGTTTTGAATGTTGATAAGTTTTCGGCCGACACAAAATGCCAAATTGCACCATTATACAGGTAAGCATAATCGGCACTTCCTTTTTGGGGCGTTCCAATTGTAAAATAGCAAACTGGGTCAAATCCTCTCAACGCCCCCTCTTTGGTAGAAAACACAGGTGGCTTTTCAGCCTTCAAAAAAATAGTGCGAAATAGGTCTCGTGTTGCCGAAAAAAATCTTGCCATGCTTTGCGAAAGATAAGGAATTGAAACATTCAATAAATCATTTTTTCACCAGTCAAAACAGACGCTGTCTGTTGCCCACTAAAAAAAAGTAAAAGAAGCAGCATAGGTCAGTTGAACTCATTGGGCTAACTTGCCGTTTTAAACCGCTGGGATTGATTCCAATCAATCCCAAAACTCTCTAATGAGGTATTCTTTTTTAACTCTCTTCTTTTTTGTAGCGCTCAACTCACTCTCGTTTGCACAAGAGCAAGACACGTTGTTAGCAAAAAAAACAGACGTAGATGCCATTGATGTTTTGAGCCGAATATTAAACACCAAATGGGCCTCCAAGCACGATTCGTTGGACAAGAAATCAGGCCGCGTTTATTTTTCAGGGGCGCCATCCGTTGGGTATTCGCTTACCAGTGGAGCCTCAGCCATCTTTGTTGGTGACTTCGCTTTTTTTGCCAGCGAATTAAGAGATCAAAAGATTTCGATTATTTACACAGATGTTTTGTACACCCAAAAAGAGCAGTTTGTATTTCGAGTTCAAAACAACCTTTGGACAAAAAATAATAAATTCAATATAGTATCGGATTGGCGTTATTATTGGTACCCACAAAAGACCTATGGCTTAGGCAGCTCTTCCAGCTTGGCGGGTTCGGTAGATCAAACGTATTCCTATATTCGTCTTCATCAGACTGTCTTAAAAAGTTTTCGCCCCAATTGGTACGCGGGTGCTGGCATCGCTTGGGATTATCATTATGATATTGTGCAAACGATCGAACCAACAAACGACAATCAAAGTGTTCTTGCCGCGATTAATGAGTACGGGGTAACTAAACAATCGAACTCTACTGGCCTATTGTTCAATCTTCTTTTTGACAATCGGGTTAATTCAATTAATCCGCAGGGAGGTAAATTTATGAACGTAGTATACCGAACAAATTTTACTTTTTTGGGAAGCGATGGGCCTTGGCAAATGGCTTTGGTAGATCTGCGCAAGTATGTGCCCTTTCCGAAAAGGAGTGAAAACACTCTGGCTTTTTGGAGTTACAACTGGTTCACGTTCGGAGGAAACGCCCCCTATTTGGATTTGCCCGCTACCGGTTGGGACATCAGCAGCAACCTTGGAAGAGGCTATATTCAAGGGCGCTTTCGAAGCAAAAGTCTTGTCTATTTAGAATCTGAATACCGCTTTAAAATTTTGCGCAATGGCCTATTAGGAGGAGTGGTTTTCGGCAACGCACAATCAGTTAGTAACTGGCCGGCCAACAACTTTGATTCTATTGCTTTGGGAGCAGGAGCCGGCTTGCGAATCAAATTCAACAAATATTCGAGAGCCAATGTCTGTATAGATTATGGATTTGGACAAGGCGGTTCGCAGGGAGTATTTGTAAATCTGGGAGAAGTCTTCTGACCTACTGCAGCTCTCGAAGATATAGCTGTATCGTATTTTCGAGCCCAAAATACAGCGCATCGCAGACCAGTGCATGACCAATCGAAACCTCATCTAAATAGGGCAAAGATTGTTTTAAATACGAAAGATTTTTTAGGTCTAAATCGTGCCCTGCATTTATTCCCAAGCCAAGATCGTGTGCTAGATGGGCGGCAGTTATATAGGGTTTTACAGCGAGTTCTCTGTTTGCATGATAGCCCGTGGCATAAGGCTCGGTATAAAGTTCAATCCGATCTGCGCCAATTTTTTTTGCGCCTTCGATCATTCTTTTGTCGGCATCGACAAAAACAGAAACGCGAACACCACTCTTCTTCATTTCCGCCACCACTTGTTTTAGAAATGAATGATGTGAAACCGTGTCCCAGCCTGCGCTAGACGTGATGGCGTCAGGTTTGTCAGGTACCAATGTGGCTTGTGCCGGTCTTGCTGTCCGAATGAGTTCCAAGTACCGTTCGTCTGGATAACCTTCGATATTGAACTCGGTTTTAACAACGTTCATTAAGTCAAGTATGTCTCGAAATCGAATATGACGCTCATCGGGTCGTGGATGGACCGTGATCCCCTGAGCACCATAGCGTTCACAATCCTTGGCGACCTGAACTACATTTGGATTGTTTCCCCCTCGTGCGTTGCGCAGGGTTGCAATCTTATTGATGTTAACAGATAGTCGTGTCATACGGCTTCAAAGGTATTATATCTTTGAACGACTGCGGACAATCACTTCTTTTTTCTTCGGCAATTCTTGACGTAACTTTGTCACTAAAAGTATTTCGTATGAGTTTAAAAACACAAATAGACAACGACATCAAAGCGGCCATGTTGGCAAAAAATAAAGATGAGCTAACAGCACTTCGTAGTATAAAGTCAATGATACTATTAGCCGAGACGGAAAAGGGAGGAAGTGGTGATATTGCCAGCGATGTTGAAGGGAAGCTCCTCATGAAGGCCGCCAAGCAAAGGAAGGAATCGGCTGAGATATTTCAGAAAGAAGGCAGAGAAGACTTAGCCCAGAAGGAACTTCTCGAGTTGAGCGTCATCAGCCGCTATTTACCCAAACAACTCTCTGAATCAGAGATTGCTGACGAGCTAAAGAAAATTATGGAACAGGTCGGAGCCAAAACCCCGCAAGATATGGGTAAGGTAATGGGTATCGCCACAAAACAACTAGCAGGCAAAGCCGATGGAAAATTGATCTCAGAGCTAGTTAAAAAATTGTTAGCGTCTTGAGTAAAGTTGATATAGTTCTCGGTCTCCTTCTAGCGTTAGGTGCTTTTCTTGGTTACCGAAGAGGATTTTTGATGGAACTGTTTTTTTTGGTAGCCATTGTATTGGGCATTTTCCTTGGGTTTAAGCTCATGAGTATAGCGATGGAATTTCTGCAACGAGAATTCAACGCTGACAAAAAATTTCTCCCCTATATCGCTTTTTCAGTTGTGTTCATCTTGGTGTTGGTGCTGACTTTATTTTTAGGTAGACGAATAAAGAACTCGCTCGATGACACTTTTTTGGGCAAAGTGGATGCAGTTGCCGGGGCTCTGCTTGGGGTCGTCAAATACATTTTTTGTTTAAGTGTAATTTTTTGGCTTGGTGATTCACTCAATGTTCGTGTGCCTGCGGAATGGACAAAGGGATCTTTTCTCTACCCGGCCACCGCGAGCGCTGCTCAGAAGATGTCCTTGTATTTGAGCCAATTCGTCCCTTTTTTCAAAGAAATTTTCAGGCAATTCTAGGGTTCGAGTTTTTTTTAGTTACTTTTCATCAAATAGACTGATATGCCGCTTCAGGTAAAGGAGGAAAATGATTTTAAGTATGTAGACGAAGGCAAGGGGGAGGTGCTGATGCTATTGCATGGGCTTTTTGGAGCGCTAAGTAATTGGGAGGCTGTTGTTAGTCACTATTCAAAGCATTTTCGGGTGATTATTCCAATGCTTCCAATCTACGAAATGCCGATCAAGGAAGCAGGGCTAGAAGGTCTTCGTGAATTTACGGAGCGTTTTGTAGCGATGAAGAAGTTGGATAAGATGATGATTATGGGTAATTCCCTCGGTGGGCACGTGGGGATTCTGTATACACTAAAGAACCCTGAAAAAGTGACCAAATTAGTGTTGACCGGGAGCTCCGGCCTTTTTGAGAACACCATGGGTGGCTCGTACCCTCGCAGAGGCAGTTACGACTACATCCGCGAGCGCGTGGCTTACACTTTTTATGATCCAAACGTTGCTTCAAAAGAATTGGTAGACGAAGTTTTTGAAACCACCAAAAGCATTCCAAAATGTATGCGTATCGTGGCCATCGCCAAATCAGCCCAGCGGAATAATTTAGCGCCAGAATTACATAACATTAAAATTCCAACACTATTGGTTTGGGGATTGAATGATACCATCACGCCACCGATGGTTGGCTATGAGTTTAATCGGTTGATCCCACATTCTGAATTGAAATTTATAGATAAATGTTGCCATGCACCGATGATGGAGCATCCCGAAAAATTTAACCAGATGGTGGAGGACTTTTTAGTGAGAAAAAACTAGCATTCTCAAAAACGCCAAATGATAGCGGAAGAGTTAATCAACCATATGATCCCACCACTCAAGGCGACAGACGATGCTCACAAAGCAATTGTTTGGATGGAGGAATTTCGTTGCAACCATTTGCCGGTTGTCAGGGATGGTGAATTGATGGGGTTTATTTCAGAAGAAATCATTTTAGAGTCAAACGATATTGAAAGAAATCTACTCGACTTTGATTTAGTTGCGAAGGACTGCGTAGTGCCGCTTGATGCACATTTTTATGATATACTCAAGGTAGCAGGAGACAACAAACTCCAAATCGTTGCTGTACTAAATGAAGAACGGCAATATATGGGGGTCATCACCGTACAGGACATGATGGTTTCATTCGCCCAGACCGCCTCTGTACAGATGCCCGGAGGAATCTTGGTATTGTCAATGGACTTGATTGATTATTCGTTGGCCGAGATAAGCCGCTATGTTGAAGAGAACAATGCGAAAGTGATCAGCAGTACCATGACAGAAGACCCGATGGACAAGGGCAAGATAAAGTTGACGCTCAAGATCAATCAAACAGACTTGAAGAGAATTGTGGCAACACTGGAGCGCTTCAATTACAGAGTGATTGGACGTTATCAGGAAAATGCACAGGCAAGTGGAGAAAAGGACAAAATTGATTTGCTACTTCGCTACTTAGACATTTAACAAACTAGTGAATGACTCGCATAGGCATCCACGGAAAAGATTTTCAGAATAAATCGTCTCGATTTCTAGAGAAAGTCCTGGATCACCTTAAAAAAAAGCAGGTTGAGATTTGGGTGTCCTCGAAATTCTTGAAACAGTTTAAATCTTCCCGCATTCAAGATTACCAATTGAAATCTTTCGATCAGGGCGATCATTTAAATCAACTCGATTTCTTTTTGTCCCTGGGGGGAGACGGTACATTGCTCGAATCAGTCACGTACATCGGGAAAGCGGAAACACCCATTCTTGGGATCAATACCGGTCGGCTGGGATTTCTGGCAACCATCAGCAGGGAGGATGTTGAAAAATCTTTTGACGAGCTACTAAATAGTAATTTCACGATTGACAGCCGGTCACTGCTGCGATTAGTTTCCACGCCTAAGTTATTTGGCAGTCTTAATTTCGCGTTAAATGACTTTACCATCATGAAAAAGGACACTTCGTCAATGATTACCGTGCACGTGCATGTAGATGGTGAGTTGTTGAATTCATATTGGTCTGATGTAATTATCGTATCTACACCCACGGGGTCAACTGGATA
>JABFSY010000290.1 GCA_013140395.1 Cyclobacteriaceae bacterium | reverse complement strand
TGATTGTGAACTCTTTTTTATGATCATGCCTACTGCTGAAATGCCATCTTCAATCCAAGGAACTGCTACATTGGGTGAATTGATGAAGGGGCAGTCACCCACATTTGAAATATATCCTTCGTTGGCGGAAGATACGTGTGTCATTATCTACACCTCGGGAACTACCGGCCGACCGAAAGGAGCAGAACTAACCCATTCAAATTTATTACTCAATGCTATTCTGTCAACGGATTTGTTTGGTACACAGCCGGAAGATATTCAGTTAATTGTGTTGCCACTCTTTCACATTTTTGCAATGACCACGCTAATGAATGCGGGTATCTATAAAGGAGCCACCAGTGTGCTACTTCCTCGATTTGATGCAGAAGCTGTTTTTGGTCTGATGCAAAAACACAAGGTGACTCTTTTCGCAGGTGTACCCACCATGTACTGGGGGCTTGTCAACTATACCGATCCGAAATTTGATTATGAAACGATTGCGAAGACATTGAAAAGATGTGCATCGGGTGGCGCTTCATTGCCTGTGAAAGTGCTGGAAGATTTTGAGAACCGTTTTCATGTTGCGATCCTTGAAGGGTATGGCATGTCGGAAGGCTCACCGGTTGTTACGTTTAATCAGTTAAATGTTGGTCGTAAGCCTGGTTCTATTGGCACGCCTGCCTGGGGCGTAGATGTAAAGCTTGTCGATACCGAAGGAAAAGAAGTTGCGGTGGGAGAAAAGGGTGAGTTACTTTACCGCGGACACAATGTGATGAAAGGGTATTACAAAAAGCCAGATGAAACCGCAAAGACCATCCAGAATGGCTGGCTTCACTCGGGAGATATCGCGGTCAAAGATGAAGATGGTTTTTACTACATCGTGGATCGCACAAAAGATATGATTATTCGAGGGGGCTTTAATGTGTATCCGCGCGAAGTGGAGGAGCTCATGATCAAGCACGAGGCTGTTTCACTTGTTGCTGTGATTGGCATTCCGCACGAAGAAATGGGTGAAGAGATTAAAGCGTACGTTGTGCTAAAACAAGATAAGAAAGTGAGCGAATATGAACTGATCGAGTGGACGAAAGAGCACATCGCTTCCTACAAATACCCTCGGCACATCGAATTTCTTTCGGCACTTCCCATGAGCGCAACCGGAAAAATCTTAAAAAAGGAACTACGAAAGTAAATGTTAAAAAAGCCCTTGTTGCTTTCCAGTCAACAAGGGCGAGTTACTTACTTTTTGTAAAAACCTACAGCGGTTTGCCTGCCTCCAGTGTTTTGATGGCCTGCTCAATCAATTTTTTAGTTTCTGGGTTTGGCGCTTGAGCCAGTGCAAGCTTGGCATGTTCTAGCGCTTTCTTCAAGTCTCCCATTGCAGAATAGCCGCGCATCATACCTCCATTGGTCGGCCATATACCTTTATTCTTTTTGTAGTTTTTCTCAAAAATGGCCATGGCTTCTTTTACTTTTTTCTCATTGAGCAATTGACGACCGTAAACATGCATCTCCATGGCATTGGCATTGAGCAATGCTTCTTGCATCATTTGCTCTGCTTCTTCTTTCTTATTTAATTTTCCGAGCAAGCCGGCTTTTGTTGAAAGTGCGTTGAATGTTTTGACACCACCCATGCTCGGATCTACCGCCACATTGATCCATCCCAGCGCTTCTTCGTAGTTAACATTGTTTCGTAAGCACCACGCGGCAGCCGCCTCCAGGCTTGGTGGATCAAAACCTAATGCTCCACTCATTTGAGAACGGATAGATGCCAACGTATTTTTTGTTAAATCAGTTTCTACCCTAAAAGGAATTCTCCAACGTTCCCACTCAAGGGCAACCTCCACCGCTCGGTCGGTTTGATTAGAGAAAACAAAGTCCAGTCGTTCCTTGCTTTCCTTCATGTCTTTTTGCTGACGTGTACCAATTCGTGCGACATCCATTTCGCTTTTGTAAAAGTAACTTCCCCAACCTGCCGTGTTCTTGTTAAAAACGAGAGTACAGGAATCTGCGTAGAGCGCGATGAAGAACCCATACTTACCGGCAGCCAATGGCTTGCCATTGATTGTTACGTCAGTAGAGAAGGAGAAGGTTGTGCTTTCATTGGCTCCGGCTCGCCAGGGAGATTCAACAAATGACCCAAATCCCAGAACGGTAAAACCATAGGGCGCAATGCCCGTTCCCCAGATCGCTCCCTCGCGTCCACGCACGGCAGGAGCATTCCAGTTAATTTCGATATCTGTCATACCCACTCGGGTTCCTGTTTTTCGCTTTAGATTTACTCCGTCATCGGGCAGTTGTAATTGTTGCCCAAACGAATTGAAGTGGATCAATCCTACCAGGCCAACAAGCAATAAGCAATTGGTAACTTTGATTTTCATAATAATATGATTTAGTGGATGGATAAATTACTGTGTGATTTGGGTATACGTCTGCGGTGAAAAAACGGACATATAAAATCGATCAAATTGATGGGCGGTTTTTTTTATTTGTGAAATTATATAAAACGGCAGGGGTCTTCATGCTTGGCTGCCTGCGCAATGCCAGGCAACTCGTTAGCTTAGAGGCATGGATGAATTGATCGATTACCTTCAACGAACTATTGCTGATGAAATCCTTTCAAAGGAGGAGAAGCGAGCACTCAAATCGATGGTGGAGGAAAGAGCATTAGATACAAATCAATTGAACACTCTGCGCGGCAAAGTATTTGAGTTGGCCAATGCAAAGATCACTCCCGCCAACTATCCATTTATTATGGATTGGATAAAAACAGCGACCAGTGCATTGGTGCCATCAACGGCTTCAACAACCGATGCGTTTTTTAGCCCGGGCGATGCATGTCGCAATACAATCATCCAGCGCATTGATGGTGCGATCAAACAATTGCAAATTTGTGTATTTACCATTAGTGACGATAGCATCACGAAGAGCCTCTTGGCTGCCCATCGAAGAAAAGTTCAGATTAAGGTAATTACAGACAATGATAAAAGTTTAGATCAGGGTTCTGATGTCGATCAATTGGCGCGAGCGGGCATACCTGTTAAAATGGACATCACTTCCAATCACATGCATCATAAATTCATGATTGCCGATCAGCACACGTTGATTACGGGTAGTTACAACTGGACATTGAGCGCAGCCAGGTATAATCATGAAAATATTTTGCTGACGCGCGAGGCAAACGTGGTCAAGTCATTTGCCAGTGAATTTGAAAAGTTATGGAATGAAATGAAGAAGATCGAATAATAATAAAATCGGCTGGCTAGCGCATTGTATTCCACGAATAACTTCTGGATGAAGTTTACCCAAAAAGATCCAATTGCCTTTTGCTTACAACTGCCTGCTTTTGTTTTTGCTTAGCCTCAGGCGTTTCGATCGTTTTTCCATTTTCAGAATAGCTGCCAACGCCAAGAATGTTGTAGCCCATAATTCTTTCTACGCCAACACCGTTCATCTTCTTTTCAATTTGCAAGGTGCATGAAATCGTTGAGCCGCTCTTGAACTCTACCTTACCAGATTGCACAAGTGTCATAAAGTCATCTGACTTCATCACAAACGAAATAGGCTCACCTTTGTACATACCCCGCCATTTGTGTTTTCCTTTCATCAATACTGGCGATATGATTTCAATCTCAGCGCTCTCAATAATTTGCGGTGCTACCGTATTTGAACTAACAATAAATGACTTAAACTCTTCCCTTGCAACCAATTGCTCTTCTGTAATGGGTTTCTTTGTTTCATCGGTCAACGCTACAGAGAAGCTTTTCACTTTTTGATATTTGCGTAGCAAATCATAAAAGGTTGATCTGCGTTTCTTTACCACACTGCTTTGGTCTAGTAATGGCAACAGATTGGCGAACTCGATCTTCAACGCATGGATGTCTTTTTGAAGCTGTTCCTTGCCAGCTTCAGATACATTACCTGCAAGCGAATCCAACAGGGCATTGCCTATCTCACTCATTGATGTTTGGCCAGGGGTAGCAACACATGCGGCCACTACTGTGTTGACCAACGCAATTTTAGTCACGGCTGTTTTTTTGGGAGATTTGGCGGTTATAGTTAGCCAGCTTTTTAGCCCGCCTTTGCCCGAAGGTTCGGTCTCCATTTTTATGTTCACCCCACAGATTTTTGCAATTGCTTTGGTCAACTCAAGTAGTTCACGCTCGCACTTGTTGTGGATCAGAGCGTCCATCGTATGTGATTTATCGCTAAACCAATAGTGAAACTGTAGTTTGAGGGTCATTCTATGCGAATCTCCGGCAGTGGCCATTATTTCAACGGGTTGTTAAAAAGGGCTGCCAAAGTATTGAATTCTGGTCGCAATAAAAACACTAGAACTTGATGATTCTTGTGCCCGGTCTGATTTTTACCCCCTGTTTTTCTCTTAGATGAAGCTTTTAAAAGCCCTATTCATCCCGTAAAGCGGTTACAGGATTGGCAGAAGCAGCACGAATAACATGGTACCCCACCGTTACCAGTGTGATTAAAAAAGCAAGCAAGGAGACAAGAATAAATGTGAGCCATTCTCCCTTCAAGTCAATTCGGTAGGCAAAATTTTGCAGCCATGTATCTGTAAAATACCAGGCAACCGGGAAGGCTAGCACCATTCCTATACTGACCAGCAAAAAGAATTCCTTTGATACAAGGAACATCAAACTTCCAACGCTCGCGCCAATTACTTTCCTGACGCCAATCTCCTTGGTACGTTGTTCAGTCGTGAACGCGGCCAATCCCAAAAGACCCAGACAAGCTACAAAAATGGTTAGGCTTGAAAATAATGTAAAGATCTGACTTCGTTTTTCATCTGCTTTGTACTGAGAATTAAAATCTTGATCAAGGAAGGTATACTCGAAAGCGAAACTCGGGAATACGTTCTTCCAGGCTTTTTCGACCGCTGCAATAGATTGGTGAACATCACCCTCACTCGTTCGGACAAACACATAATTATTTCTCCGGTCCAACAGGATCATCAAGGGTTCAATGGCATCGTAGAGTGAATTCTGATGATAATCTTTTACTACGCCAACAACTCGTTTCTCTTGTGGGCCACCATTCGGTCCACCTCCCTGAAAAATAAATTTCTTTCCAATAGGTTCTTTCCAGGCCATTCGCGTTACCATCGCCTCATTTACCAAAACAGCATAAGTAGTGTCTGAGGCCACCTCGCGTGCGAAATCGCGACCCGTAACAATGTTCATGCCCATCGTTTTTACAAAATCGTAATCGGCCGTAAATAAATCTACCCCACGGTCGCTTAACTTTCCATCGTTGTCTTCAACTTTTAGCAACAGTTTTCCAATCCCTTCTCCAGGCGATGAACTTGCCATGCCGATGCCCGTTACCTCAGGCGTTTGTTTCAGTGCATCCACTAATACTTGCGACTTGTTCCGCAGTTCTCGTTCACTTAAGTTTAGCCGCACGATATGTTCCTTTGAAAAGCCCAAATCTTTATTTCTCATGAACTGAAGCTGATCGAAAACTACTAGTGTTGAGATTAGCATGAAAATGGAGATGCCGAACTGGAGCACAACCAGCACCTTTCGAAAGACCAGACTTCCCCCTTTCGAAGCAAGTTTTCCTTTCAAAACCTGCACCGGACTGAAGCCGGAGAGATAGATGGCAGGATAGCTCCCGCCAGCAATTCCAATGAATAGCATAATTCCAACAAGGCTGAGCAGTACCGCAGGCTGGAAAATATAAGAGAATGGCAGCTCTTTATTTGCTAAGGTATTGAAGGCCGGAAGCAGCAAGTAAATCAACACGATACTTATTAGAAGGGCGAGGAAAGCCATTACAACAGACTCGGCAATAAATTGTAACAACAACTGTACCCTTTGCGAACCCATTACCTTTCTGATGCCAACTTCTTTTGATCGGTTTGCCGAGCGGGCGGTGGCCAGATTCATGTAGTTGATGCATGCAATAATCAACATAAAAGCGGCTACTGCGCTAAAAATATAGATGTAGGAAATGTCGCCACCTGCTTCGGCTTCATCTTGAATTTTTGAGTAAAGATGGATGTCTGTTATTTTTTGCAACTCATATTTCACTGAAATTCCATACTGTTCAAAAATCGGATTCACCTTCTTTTTCACGATGGAGTCTAGACTTGAATACATCTTAGAGAGAGCGTAGTTGTCCGGCAATTGAATATAGGTAAACACGCCAAATCCGCCCCAGCCGCCTTGGTTCTTGGGATAAGAATTGCCCGACATCAATGCTTCAAAGCGGAAATGCGAATTCAAAGGAATATTCGCGATGATGCCGGTTACTTTAAAATCCTCCGTCACTCCTTCACCGTTGGTAGTTTGAAGCGACTGGCCAATGGCGGATGTGACGTCTGTAAAGTATTTCTTAGCCGTCTTTTCAGTAAGAACAATAGAGAATGGGTTGTCAAGAGCAGTAGAGGCGTCCCCGGCAAGAAATTGATAACTAAACATGTCAAAGACAGTCGAGTCGGTCAGGTAAAAATCAGTCTCATTGAATTCTTTTTCGTTGTGCTTAAAGAGCGTCTTTCCGAATCCGTCAAAGCGCACCGCATTTATTACCTCCGGATAATTGTCCCGTAGCTCGACCGCCATTGGTTTTTGAGCCACCGCCCAAGTAAAGGCGTTGTCCGGCTCTTTGATGTTGGAAACGATACGGTAGATGTTATCTGCGTTTTTGTGATAGCGATCAAAGCTCAATTCATCGATGATGTACATCAGCAAAAACAAACTGCAGGTGATTCCGATGGTTAATCCTAAAATGTTAATGGCGCTATAAGCCTTGTCTTTGCGTATGGTTCGAAAGGCAACGATGAACAGATTTTTTAACATGGCAAGGGGTGGTTGACTTGGTAGATGGTAGTAACACTCGAAAAGTTGTAAAAGGTTACAAAAGAGACTCCAAATCTGCCAACTTTTTTTTGGAGCTGATTGCCGGTGGGCTTTAATGGAGAGTGGTGCTACTAAAAACCGATTTATTTATTCAGGGGAGTGCTCTGCACCGTAGAGAAACTATTTTTTAAAAATATTACTTTCGGCCGCCATTTTTTTATACTCCGGCAGTATTTTCTCGTACAGTGCTTCGTCTACTTTCTTCAGGGAATTCATCAGTCCACCGATGCCCGAGTCTTTTAGGCTTACGCGTTGTTTTCTGATTTCCTCCATTTTATTCCGGATGGTGGCTTCCAACTTAATGAGTTCTCGTTCAGTCATGATGTCATTTTTAAACCCGCATTTGTAAAAAGCGACACTTGCCGGAACCAGCAAGTGTCGCTTCGCAGTGTGATCGTGTTGGAGCTGGCTTTCGGTCTAATTAAGTACCTCCATTTCTACGCGCGCATTTTTGCGTTCGTTTTGGCTGCCCTTTTCGTAGAGGGGTTTTGTACCTCCCCAGCCTGTGGCCTCCACCTGAGCGTCTGTGATTCCTTGTGTCAACAACCAGTCTTTGATGGCTTGCGCGCGGGCGGTTGACAGCTCTTTTGCAGAACCATTTTTCTCGATCCGATCTGCCGTAAGGCTAAAGAAATTTTTGCCCGGTCCTACATAAATAATTTTGCCGCGGTCATTGCTATTAGTATGGCCGTTGATGCGTACGCGCATCGTAGGGTTTTCCTGCAACATCTCCAATAATATCAATAATTGCTCTTTGCTCGAAGGAGTCATGATAGCTGCATCGTTAAAGAAGGTAACTTTTGACATCACCACCTGTGCGCCAGACTGCACCCTTTGCATCGGAAACTTTAATTGAAAGTAGCTCCCGAAATAGACTACGTTTTTCTGTACGGTGTCTTTTTCTGTGTTCTTATATCCTATCTCCACCTGGGCATCACTATAGCCGAGTGCAGACGCAACCAATTTAATTCTGCCCGACTTTGTTTTCGGATCAGAAACATTCATGTATCTATTGCTTTTCAAAGTGGCCAACAGTTTGCCATTTTCAGGATCATAGACATTGATATCCGCCACTACGTTCTTGCTATCGCGGTCGCGGTAGACGCTAAGGAATATGGGCGTATTGGCCAGGTTTTGCGGATTTGGAATGGGGTCAGCCGGAGGATTGAGTATATACTCGGTGATGATATCCGGCACCAATTCTTTTTCCGCCACTGGTTCGGGAGTTTCAGCTACTGTTTCTCCCTCTTTAATCTCGCGGCCATCTTTTATTTTCACTACCCAGGCAGTTGCAAATTCACTTTTCTTCCGCGCTTCTGTCATCGCCTTTACGGCTGCGCTGTACTGAGTGAAATCAAAACTCTGGAGAAAAACATAAATAAAACGCTTTCCTTTTTCCAGCCCATAGCCAGAAGAAAAACCTTTTTTGTTGAGGGACTCAGAAAACCTTTGCGCCTCTTTTTCCTGGCGGTCGTTAAAGGTGGCCACCACCACATGATAGCCGTTGGCAATGGGTGTTACTTCGGCACTGGCTGAAAAGCAGGTGACAGCTGCCAACAAAAGGATTAGGATAGACTTGTTCATAGGTTATTGTTAATGCTGAATAGCGGGCGCAATGTAAAAAAAGTCCTGCGCATCACATACAGTTATTACTCAATTGATTCTTAGGTTATCTGGGCGGCAGGCCGGCTATCCGCTCTACTCCTCGTGCCCTGCTCGTGCCTTGCCACCTCGGGGTGCCGCTTCTATCCCTGCCGCAATATGGGTTTCTATTCGAAGCTTGTGTTTTTTTCGCGGTGGCGGCTGTTTAATCGACTCCGACCAACGTGTATAGAATTGTTCCGACTTAATTATCTAACATTGCACTGAACCTATTTTTTAATTCTTTTCATGTGAGTGTAACTGTCATTCTGATCTGCGTTACTGTAGCCATAAGTTTTTATTCGTTCAATAAGCCCGAATTGTTGGCGCGGCTCATGATGAACCCTCACTCAGTACGTACGAACGGCCAATACTATAGATTTATCACCTCCGGATTCATCCATCAAGATCACATGCATTTGCTGTGGAACATGTTCTCCTTCTACTTTTTTGGCACCGCGGTAGAGTCTGTGTTAGGGGCTTTGTTTGGCGAAGCAGGCATGTATTATTTCATTGCCTTGTATCTCACGGCTATTGTTGTTTCTGATATCCCGACTTACTTAAAAGAAAAAAACAATACAAATTATAACGCGCTGGGCGCTTCAGGAGGGGTGGGATCAGTCATTTTTGTGTTTATCATTTTTCAACCGTTGCAGTCGATTTGCCTATACTTCGCACTCTGCATGCCCGGGTTTGTATTTGGTGTAGGCTACCTGATCTACACGTATTATCAGGGCAGAAAAGCAAACGACAACATCAACCACGATGCTCACTTGTATGGCGCTGTGTATGGATTTCTTTTTTGTATTGTAGTGTATCCGGCATCATTGCCAAATTTTTACGAACAAATAAAGTACTGGGTGTTGTCGCTTTTTTAGCTGCGTTTTCAACGATTTTTTTTGATCGAAGAATCCTCGTAAAAATAATCATCAAATTTCTTGTCGCTCAGATGCGAGGTATCTTTTAGAATGGCAATCACCATCCAGATAGTAAGAGCCGATACGACCAAAAACAGAAAGAACACAACGGCAAACGCGATAGGTAAGGCAGCCATCACGGTATACACCAACAAAAGCCCAGTGGTGATACTGATCAAGAACTCGGTTTTTTTACGCACAAATTAAAAACAGAAACCAGGAAAAAATGTTCTGCCTTTTTTCTGTCAAGAATTTTCTTGGGGAGAGTCGGGTTCACCTGTTGGCGCTCGTTCGTAACGAGTGCCGCGACTGATAGTGAATGAGCACGCGTTTAAAACGCGCGCTAGCTTGGGCTAATGCTTCCTACGACCCGTTCTCGTAGTGCCGGTTGTTCTTGTACGTTTCGCTCCATTATGAACTCTCACAGTACGTGTGGTGCGATAATGTGATACTGCCGCACCATGTCTTGTATGTACTGCAACTGAAGTGACGCGATGAGGTGCATACACGCGATGGGCGCGCACCACGCGGTGCGTGGAAACAGCCACGTAGCGATTTCGGTAAGGTGCACGATACGTATAAAAAATCCGCTGCCGAATCGGGCGCCAAGGTCTCCACCAGCTGGGATATACGCTCCAGCGATAGGGAGATACCCAAACACGATACGCGGGCGTGTACACATAACGCACACCAGGCCACGTCCACACATTCACCACCACCTGAGTTCGGCTGGTACCTGCGTTTGTCAGCACTTCTTCTGTCGGCTCTACAATGGTTTGTTCACCATACATATCTCCATCGCCTACAATCTGCGCCACGGCTTTTTCCTCGCCCGTCTTCTTCAACTCAATCACTGCGATGTCTTGATTTTCTGTTGCCGAAACGGCAACTTGCAAAACAAAAGCATGTACGCCTTTCTTGGTCTGGTCAATTACTTTTATATAATCCGTTTCACCATCACCATTTAGATCCAGGTTGTTGACCTGACTGTTTTCTTCGTTGAGGAGCTTCTCAAATTCTTCCGGTGAGGTGGACTTCTTAAACAACTCCAGCGCTCCTTCCAGACTAAAGTTATCGCCCGGCAGTCCGGTAGAGTCTGCTGCGGAGATGGTCTGTGCCATCGTGGGCAAAGCAGCGACTGTTAACAACACGAATAGCAAGCTGATATTTTTGAATTGTACCATATTTTTGCTTTTTAAGAGAGATTTAAGATAAAGTTCCGTTCATTAGAGTACAAAGAGTCATCAAAGTTTAATGATGCTTAGCAAAATAAGGCCAATTTGTACACGCTCAAGCTTTTGGCATTGTGAGGGCTGAAAAGCTTCTCTGTTGACCTTTTTCATCTCGCTCGTTGGAGAAGAACCCCAACGATGGCGAGGGACATGATGTCTATCTCCAAATCTATCTTCTCACCCATGGTTCGTGTCCTCACGAAGAACAGCTGCTTTAAGTTAGCTTGATTCGTGAAGACACGAACCAAGGCTGAGAAAATTTCAATCTTATGATTTAAACCAACAAAATAACTCTTCATTTTTTTAATATACTGTTTGCAGTTTTAAATTTTGTTATAAATTTGTAACCATTGTGTAAGGTTAGCTAATTTGGTTATGAATGAATATTTGACACTTTCCGAAGCGTCTGAACTTATTGGAAAAAGCAAGGAAACACTTAGGCGGTGGGATAGGGAGGGTAAACTTTCTGCTGTCCGTGAACCAATGAGTAATTACCGAGTATACAAAAGAGAACAAGTTGAGACTTTATTTGGAGATTTTTTTAGTCGGGATGTTCAAGACACGGTTTCCAATTATGTAAAGCCCGATAAAATCTATTCTGTCTTGGAATTATTTGCTGGCGCAGGTGGCTTGGCTGTCGGACTGGAGAGGGCAGGATTGAAATGTGTTGCGTTAAATGAGATAGATAAATGGGCTTGTCAAACTTTAAGAAAAAACAGGCCACAATGGAAAGTTTTGGAGGGAGATATTAAGTCTTATGATTTTTCAGAGTATCGCCATAAAGTTGATGTCGTAACTGGTGGCTTCCCTTGTCAGGCTTTCAGCTATGCAGGAAAGAAATTAGGTCTTGCAGATGCAAGAGGAACACTTTTTTATGAGTTTGCCAGAGTTGTAAAAGAAGTGAATCCTCTAATTTGTATTGGTGAAAATGTCCGAGGATTACTAAGTCACGAAAACGGGAAAACCTTACAAGGAATGATTTCCATTCTAAATGAAATCGGTTATAATGTTGTCCCCGTTCAAGTATTAAAGGCTGTTAATTATAAGGTGCCCCAAAAACGCGAACGGTTAATTTTAGTTGGTATCAGAAAGGACATTCACTTAAAATATGAATATCCAAGGCCGTACAAAAGAATATACAACTTGAAAGATGCTCTGAAGAAAGGAGAGTTATTTGACTCGACTGTCCCAAAATCACAAGGTGCTAAATACCCACAAAGTAAAATTGATGTTTTGGATTTGGTTCCTCAAAAAGGTTACTGGCGTGACTTGCCAATAAAAATACAGAAAAAATTTATGGGAGGTAGTTTTTACCTAGGAGGTGGAAAAACAGGTATTGCTAGAAGAATTGGATGGGATGAACCTTGTTTAACATTAACTTGTAGTCCAGCGCAAAAGCAGACAGAAAGGTGTCACCCCGAGGAAACTCGCCCTTTT
>JABFSY010000036.1 GCA_013140395.1 Cyclobacteriaceae bacterium | reverse complement strand
GTATCAATATGCGGCACCGACATGGGGGGTGAGCCTACTGTGGCCTTCCCATATACTTTTCCATAATGCTTTTGAATCAAGTCTTCGTTGAGGCACTTTAGCCACAAGCCCCCGACAGGGAATCCACCATATCCTTTTCGCTCTTCAATCTCCGCTCTTTTTAACAAATGCAGTGTGGCGCCACCTGCACCTATAAAGACGAAGTTCGTATTGACTTTATTCTTCTTACCAGAGCTAAGATCTTTTAGAAAAACATCCCAACCTCCCTTGCCATCCGGATCGAGATCAAGCGCCTCCATATTGTAATGGATGGTAACACCAGGCATAGTACTTAGCTGATGAATAATTCCTCTGGTGAGCGATCCAAAATCTACATCCGTACCGATATCCATCCGAGTGGCCGCCACGGGTTGCTTCGTGCTGCGACCACGCATGACCAGCGGAGCCCATTGCGACATCAAGTCACGGTCTTCCGTGTAGAGCATCCCTTTGAAAAGTGGATTACCCTGGAGTAGCTCATATCTCTTTTTTAAGAATTCCACATTAGCTTGACCCCAAACTAGGCTCATGTGGGGCATGGGCGAAATAAATTCTTCGGGATTAGGCAAATACTTTTTTTCTACCAGGTAAGACCAGAATTCTTTCGACACTTCAAATGCCTCAGAGATTTTTACAGCCTTTGAGATATCAACCGTCCCATCTTCTTTTTGTGGTGTGTAGTTCAATTCGCAATAGGCAGCATGACCCGTGCCTGCATTGTGCCACGCGTCAGAACTTTCTAAACCTGCCTGATCCAGGCGTTCAAAAATTTGGATCGTAATAGACGGATCTAACTCCTTTAAGATCATTCCCAACGTTGCGCTCATAATCCCTGCCCCCATCAACACGACATCGGTTTGCTGCACGAGGGGCCTCACTTGTTTTGCCATCAAATTCTATTCCTTTAAAACGCCCAAGTTATGTTATCGAGCAACTGCTTCCAAACCAAAAAAACAAAAAAGAAATAGTGAAGACCTCAACGAATTATGTATGTTAGCATTCAAAGTAAATCCCTATGCAAATTCGAGTTCCTAAAGTAAATCTTCCAAGAGTGGTGATTGTAGGTGGTGGATTCGGAGGGATTGAATTGGCTAAACGTTTAAAGAATAAACCGTTTCAAGTCGTTTTGCTAGACAAAAATAATTATCATGCTTTTCCACCCCTTCTTTATCAAATTGCCACTGCTGGTTTGGAAAGTGCTTCTATTGCAACTCCTTTCAGAAAAATTTTCGAGGGGTATTCCAATCTTATTTTTCGGCTAGCGGAGGTTAAAGAGATTGTTGCCGAAGAGAACCGAGTCGTTACTGATATCGGTGACATTACCTATAACTATTTAGTGATAGCTACCGGCTCCACCACCAACTTCTTTGGAATGAAAGATGTGGAGCAACATGCCATGCCAATGAAGTCTATTCCCGAGGCATTGGATATTCGCAGCATGTTGCTTCAGAATTTTGAGACGGCTGTTAATCTCGAAGCCAAAAGCGAAGAACAAGAGAGCCTCATCGATATTGTGGTGATTGGCGGTGGACCTACCGGTGTTGAGTTGGCGGGAGCACTGGCAGAACTCCGTAACCATGTGTTGCCAGAAGATTACTCAGAACTCGATTTTGGTCAAATGGATATTTACCTAGTAGAGATGGGCCCACGGCTTTTGCCCCCCATGTCAGAAATTGCCTCCACCAAAACAAAAGAGTTTTTAGAAAAGTTGGGTGTTCAGGTCTGGCTGAACACAGCTTTGGTTTCTTTTGATGGCTATAAAGCTGTTTTCAATAACGGTAAAATAATACCTACAACACATTTGATTTACGCAGCCGGAGTAGCGGGCTGTGTGCCAAACGGGTTTGCCTCCGAAGCCGTAGCGCGTGGGCGCAGGTTGTCAGTAGACCATCAACTGCGGGTGAAAGGACATCATAATGTTTTTGCCATTGGCGATGTAGCCGCATTTATTCCGGAAGGCAAACAAGTTCCATTACCAATGGTCGCACCAGTATCTATCCAGATGGCGGCACATCTATCAAATTATTTTAAAGCAGGCCTTCCCGAAAATTTTGCTGGCTTCAGCTATGTAGATAAAGGCAGCATGGCTACCGTTGGAAAAAACAAGGCTGTCGTTGATTTAAAGTTTTGGAAAACACAAGGTACGCTGGCCTGGCTGATCTGGATGTTCGTTCACCTGATGTCGATTGTTGGGTTTGGCAGCAAAATAGGTGTACTTCTTAACTGGACGCAAAGCTACTTCAGTTCCGATAAACGTTTTCGGTTAATCATCAATCGCTACAAGAAAAAAACCTAGTTATCTCTCGCGCCTGCATCTATCCAACACACCTATAAATGTAAACCCTAATTTGGAAAAGGATTTGACCATTTATTGTCTGTGTACAAGTTTGTTCCGGTTAATGTTTTAATAAATGCAACTAACGCGTCTTTCTCATTTTGAGTAAGTAACAATTTTTGAAACTGTCCTTGCGGGCGCAACCTAAGATCTAGATTGGTATTGCCTGCGATAGCAGGAATAGCGTTATAGTGATTGATGACTGCCTCCAGCGTAGCCAAACTTCCATCATGCATGGCTTGTGAATTCAATGTGCCATTAGCATTTTGTAAATCGCGCAACGAAGGAGAACGTGTATTCGTCACGTCAATCGTTGTAGAGCCAACTACCCCCACTAAACCATTGTTCCTGCTGTTGGGGTCAATGTCAAATTCGGGTGCACGATGACAACCCTGGCAGCCCGCGCCTCCACCCGTGCGCGCTCCGTTGGCGTTGAATTGCGGAGCTGCCAGAAATAAATTCTTGCCTTGATTTTCGAGTGCTGAAAAATTTGCGAAGGGTGAGTTGTCATTGGGTGCAGCGGCACGACCCACATCGTACTTTGAATCAAACGACTGGATACTTCTGACAAACTGCGCCAATGCATTTTGTAAACGTGCTTCGGTAATTTTACTGTCACCATATGCCAGCTTGAAGAGTTCCTGGTAGTAGGGCAGTGCCTCCAGTTTTGTAATTAGCGCTGCCAAGTTTGGATCTCCATCTGTACCGCTGAAGCCCATTTCCTTGTGATCTTGGATGGGCTGAGTGGTTTGATTTTCCAATGAGGTGGCTCGCTCGTCCCAAAAGAATTTTTGCTCAATCGCAAAACGGCTATTCACCAGTCGCATCGAGTGCCTTCCTGTAACTCCATTTACTCCGGTGCTGGCTATTTTATCATCTCCAAAGGCAAACTCTCGCTTGTGGCAACTGCTGCAACTGATGGTGTTATCTTTTGATAAGTTTTTGTCATAAAACAAAACCC
>JABFSY010000086.1 GCA_013140395.1 Cyclobacteriaceae bacterium | reverse complement strand
TATTTTCCCGACCTTCCATTTCTTTAACCAGTGCTTCTGCCTTTTCTTGGCACACTTTGACTTCAATTCTTGCTTTCAGGAATTACTCCCTTTCCTCAAATCGTTCCTCCTCTTTAACTTTAGTGTATACTAATGCTAACAGGGCAATACACCATGAGGTGCCCATGACGACCGCTGTGATCCTGTTCTTCATCAATTCGCTTTTCATGGAAATTTATTTATCTCTATTACTCTTTGGCAACTGAGAATTTCTCAAGGCCTCTTCGCGCGCAGCCAGGGCTTCAGCCCTTGCCCTTTCAGCCATCCTCATTTGCATCATCGCCTCCTTCTCACATTCCATCGTTCGTTTCTCAGTTTCAATCGCCTGTTTCTCCATTTGTAACGCAATGCCCCGTTGAACAAACGCGTAGATGCCGGCAACAAATACCATTAGTGCTAATACGCTACAAGCAAACACTAATAGCCTTTGTTGCTTCTTTAATTCTTGAACTTGTGCGCCCATACAAAAGGTGTTTTAGTTAACTATTCTTTCGACCTTTTCCTTTTCTTCTTCTTTCCGTCCGATTCTTTCAATAGTTTAATTTCCTCCTGAGCCGCTTTCAACTGCATGGCCGTTAGGCGTTGCTTCAACTGTGCTTTCTTTAATTGAGCTTCGTAGTCGGTTGAAGTTAAGTCTGTTTTTCTTTTCAATTTCTTGATTCGTTGGTAGGACTCATCTATCCGTTGTGCCGAAATCTGACCATTCGCAACAGCATCCCGGATCACTGAGAAAATACGTTGCGGGCTCACCCTTTGACTGCCCGGCACGTTATTGGCAAAACACAAAATGTCAACACCCGCTAGTATGGCCATTTTGATTGATTCGTCTAAACCATATTGTTTCGTGATGGCCTCCATCTGCATGTCGTCTGAAAAAACCACACCGTCATAACCCAGATTCTTCCTCAACATTCCGTTCAACATTTCAGATGACAGCGTACCGGGTAATCCAGCCTTGTCTAGCTCCTTATTTACAATGTGGCAGCTCATCACGCCATCCACCAAACCAGAATCCAACAACGCTTTGTAAGGCTTCAATTCTCTTGGTGTCCATGATTTGGTAACATCCGCTATTCCAAAATGAGAATCGGTTGTTGAACTTCCATGCCCGGGAAAATGTTTCAGCACAGTGACGACACCATACTTACGATGTTGCTTTACAAATTCGCCTGCCATAATCGCAACCGTATCTTCATTGGGCGAGTACGACCGCTCTGACTTCACAATAACAGGATTAGTAGGTTCCACTGCCACATCTACACAAGGCGCAAAGTTTACATTGAAACCTAGTCCAGCAAGTGTTGCCGCAGTAGCTTGAGCATAGAAACGAGCTGAATCTAATGACTTTGATTTGCCGGTAGCACGCGCTGTGATGGATCTTGTGAATCCGTACTTTTCTTTCAAGCGATTTACCTTTCCTCCTTCCTGATCGATTGAAACAAAAATTGGACTCGGTGCAGCTTCCTGGTAGGTCCATATGATTTTTTTCAAATCAGCAAATACACTGGCCTTTTTTGGAATGTTTTTTTCGAAGAGAATGATGGAACCAACATTCCCCCTTCTTACTTCGTCCAGTATGATCGTATCGACTTTTGCATAGGGAATACCCATCAGTATCATTTGCCCAATTTTTATATCGAGGCTATCACGGGTTTGCGAGAATCCTGTTGTTGAAGATAATAAGGCCACCAAGCACAGGCCAATAACTATTGCGTTAGTACTTCTCATAAATCATTTTAAATATTTTCTCCATCTGTTTTCTTAATTCCGTGCTACTCGCTACAAAGTTATTACTCATCATGCTAAAGATTAGTGTCTTGCCAGTTTTCGTTATCAAAAAGCCACTCAGGCAGTGATTGTTGCTGAGCGTGCCCGTTTTTCCATAGATATAGATCGGCTCAGCTTTGTACCAATTTTTTATTGTCCCACTCTTCCCGCCTTTTGCCAACAAGGAGAACAATCTTTCGCGGGGTACTTCACTATAAATTTTTTCCCAAAGCTTAACAATTGTGCGGGGCGTAAACAAATTAAAGCGCGACAAACCAGAGCCATCGACCCACTGCAGTTTGTCAGGCAGGTCGGCAAGCAGATTTTGAGTAGCATAGCGAATAGCAATCTCCGAACTTAGCGTGTCGCTTACGATGGCTGCGCACTGCAGCAACAATTGTTCAGCAATGAAATTGTCACTTTCTTCCATCATCACCTTATATAAACTGTCTGCAGGCGTACCCCGCAAAAGCGTAGCATTGGCAGACAACGGCATATTAAGCACTGAAACATTGTGCTTCAGTGTGTCGCTTAACAAATCCGCCAACACTTCGTTCGTAACATGATAAGGAATCTCCCATTCCTTGGTTGGCTTTTTCCCAGGGTAATAGGTCAATTGGTTCGAATCGAAGGCACGGACGATATCCTCCGTAGAATGGACATCAGTACTTGTTACCAACTGTTTAGAAAAATAAGTTGGTGATGCTTCTAACTCACCGGAAGCCTTTTTGGAAACCGTGAATAAATTCCCGTACAAAGGTAGAGGAGATCTTTCCGGAGAATAGCTGTACAAATAGTCATCCCACGCCCATCCATCGCCTAATCGCTGCGCATTAAAGTTGCTGGTTGACAGAAAGATTTTCTCCTTTCTGCTCTCAAGAAAATCGAACGTTTTTCCATTTTGGAATACGTAGGGGTTTAAGAAGGAAGGATCGCCCATCCCCCATACCAATAGCGAGTCGTTGCGTTGTTCATACTTCAACGCGGGCAACGTATCGCCCAACAGTTTTAGAGAAGTGTAAAATGTGAAAATCTTTGTGTTGGACGCGGGTGTGAAGTACCGATCAGAATGGTAGTCAACCAGCGACTTTTTAGAGACGGGATCGTATAATGCAAAACCCGTATTGTCCTTAAACTTTGATTCTGTTTCCCCTAGGATTTTGACTAGCCCTCTGGTGGGCGCACACGATACTAAGAAACCAAGTAGGCCAGCAAAATAAAAACCTTTCCACATCACTTTTTATCAGCCAGGTAACGCTCGATCAAAATTTTGCGGTGGTGAGTTTCATGACCTGCAATTACAAAGCCAAGAACTGCAACAGACATTTCGTTTTTATTGGCAGTGCCCTTGTAGGTTAACATTTCCGGAGTGAAGCCTTCAAAGAGATCGATGGTTGAGGCTCTCAAATGATTCATCTCTGAGGCAATCTTCTCAAGGCTTCGATTACCTGCGTTGGCAAGTGGCGCGTAGTCATTCTCTTCCCAACCGGACAGTGGGGTTTTGTCTTTCCGCGCAAACCTAAGCGCGCGGTAGGCAAAAATGCGTTCGGCATCAATCATGTGACATAACAATTCGCGAACAGTCCACTTGCCGTCTGCGTATGCAAAATCATTCTTTGCAACAGGTATGGAGTGAATAAGCTCCTGCATGCGATGCCCTGAAATACGAAGCGCCTGCAACATGTCGCCTTCTTCAATTTGCTTCACATAATTTTTATAAAAGGGAGGTACACTTTCTAAGTTAAGAAGCATGGCGTTGGGTTTTACTGAGCAATTGGTAAAAGTAAAAACTCTTTACTTGTTTCAAAATGAGTCAGCGGTTTTTAGAAATCGGTAAATAGCTTATCAGGTAAATCGTCAACAACTTTTACGTTTTTGGGGCCGCCATCGTCAGATCGATCTGCCGACAGAAGGACATTCCCATATTTCTGATAATTATCCCACGGACGCACAAAGTTAGCCGTATCCTTCTTTGCATTGTTATAATAGGCCCAGTACTTGATCATCTTATCTTGAATCCCCACATACAATTTATACTTGTTTTCAGGCGTAAACCCAACGTTGGCAAATGTCATTTCCAAAATGTTGTAGCGCCCGTTCTTGAGCGTATCTTCTCCCATATATTTTAACGTCACACCAGTGTCTTTCAATTTAAAAGGCATAGTCAACCAATACGAGTCGTTCACCCAAATACTCTTTGCCTTCTCGAGCAGTTTTTCTAACGTATCTGCCTCTGTCAATTCTACACCATGGAACTTTACTCGTCCTTCGCCTGTATTGATGTTTACTAAGTAGATAGAGCTGTCTCCTGGTGACTCGATCCGAACGCGACCTGTTTTTTTGTCCCACGTCAAGTCCCTGCGTCCGAAAAAATTCCACGAAATAAATCGGGTATTATCCCAATTCTCGCGCCCCCCCATGGCGTGCATAATGCTATCCGCTAATTGGATAGCGGCCGGATCAGAGTGAACCAGGTCAAAGCCTTCTGCGGGTGGATTCAATTCGCCCAGTGTCTTCGGCTTAGGTGTGCAAGAGGCTATGCAGAAGACCCCGGTTAATACCATTGCTAATCTGGCGAGGGATTTGAGCTTGGGCAGATATCTCATTCTAATTCCCATCAATCTGCTTTCGGTATGGTCAAAGGGTTTGTCTGTTTTCATCTTAATCGCTTTTATTCGGAGTGAATTTAGGCAAATTAGTTCCACTTCGCCATCTGAATTCAACTTTTTTGAATCTTAAAGACCTCCTTGTCTGAATTGCCGTTTTTTATTCTGGTGTTTATCTTCAATCCTCTCATCGACAATAGGCACCGCGCTAAAAGAGCAATTATGAAATAAATTGAATTTACCTTTGCTGTATTCGAAATCATCAACATGAAGAAAGATATTGAGATACCACGAGTGGAAAATGTAACACTGGCCATTGCCCGAGAAAAAAACCTGCTGGATCACTACGAATGGAAAGTGTATCTCATCAACAATAACCCATTTCCGATCGAAAACACATTGGTGGCAAGCAAAGGGTATGGCGAAAAAAATGGCGAAACGCAGCGAACCTCTACGCTGCGCCATTTTCTAGATATGGTGCCCGCACAAAGCACGGCAGTCATCGAGCCCATTGACCCTTCTGTTTTTCACCTAAACAACGAATACTGGGTTAGCTACTATGTGGGCAAGCAGATCTATGACAAAAAATTTGTTTTTGTGCCGGACACTATTTGCGATGTCAACATAGGTCTAATCAAAGAGTTGGAGCTGGAGGGCGTTTTACATTCATAAATTAATACCTTTATAAAAGAGTAGCTTCTATGAATCAGCTTTTAAAAGATGTACTGTTTTTGGACATCGAAACCGTTGGTTGTGTTGATCATTATTCCAAGCTGAGTGAACGGTTAAAGACTCAATGGGGCCGCAAGGCCAATTTTTTCAAACGTGAAGACCAGCAAACCGATGAAGATCTTTTCCACGAAAAAGCGGGCATCTATGCCGAGTTTGGGAAGATCGTTGTGATTGCCGTTGGCAAATATGTTGTCAATGATGCCGGGGAATTAGGGCTTCGTACAAAATACTTTGCCGAGGACGATGAAAAGAAATTGTTGGGCGATTTCAAAACAATGCTTGAAAAGCTGGATGGGTCTACAAAATTGTGTGCGCACAATGGAAAAGAATTTGACTTTCCCTACTTAAGCAGAAGGATGCTTGTCAATGGAATTGCGTTACCCTCTTTGCTTGATTTTGCCGGGAGGCGTCCGTGGGAAATACCTCATTTAGACACCATGGAGCTTTGGAAATTTGGAGATTATAAACATTACACTTCTCTCGATTTGCTAGCAGCGATTTTCAACATTCCTTCAAGTAAGGGCAGCATGGATGGCTCAATGGTAAATGAAGCTTATTATCGCCAAAATGCATTGGCGAAGATTGCTGAATATTGTGTTGGCGATGTGGTGGCGATTGCACAGCTCTACTTAAAAATGAAGGGATTGAATTTAATAGAGGAAAAAAACATCAGCAGGGCGTGATGCTTGAAACAAAGAAATTATGAGTAAAAAGAAATTTAAAGAGAAAAAAGAAACTAAAAACAAAAAAGAAAAGAGTGGCCTTTATGGTTCTCTCCTTTCTTTATTTAGCGAAGCATCAGGAAAGACCTACAGCGCTGAGCAAATAGCAAAAAAACTTCAGGTTAAGAAAAAAGCATTTATTGAAGATTTATACAATCTACTTGAGGCGCTCCGCAAGGAGGGCAAGATTGAGCAAACAACTAACGGAAGCTACAAGGCAGTTCAGTCAGGCAAATCAAGTAAGAGCATAGTGGGCATTGTAGATCATGTCAATCCTCGATTTGCTTACATATCAACAGGTGAGGAGGGATCAAAAGATGTTTATGTCCAATCGAGGGACCTCGGCTCTGCTTTACATGGCGATACAGTTAGTGTTGCATTGCTTGGAAAGAAAAATGGTGCCAGTCCGGAAGGAAAGGTAACAGAAGTACTCAAACGCGGCCGCCAACGATTTGTGGGGCGCATGGAAATTTCTAAAAGTTTCGGGTTTATTGTGCCCGACTTCAAGAAGATCTACAGTGATTTTTTTGTCTATCCCGAAAACCTGAACGGTGCCAAAACCAATGACAAAGTTCTATTTGAGGTGACAAAATGGGCTGAAGGCGACAAAGCTGCCGAGGGTAAAGTGATCGAGATATTAGGCAAAACAGGCGAAAACAATGCTGAGATTCATTCTATCATGGCAGAGTTTGATTTGCCTTTTCGCTTTCCTGAAAACGTGCTGAAAGAATCAGAAAAAATACAAGAGGGCATTACGAATGAAGAAGTAAAGAAACGAAAGGATTTTAGAGAAGTACTCACATTCACCATCGATCCGGAAGATGCGAAGGATTTTGATGATGCTATTTCATTCAAAACATTGCCCAACGGAAATTTTGAAATAGGTGTACATATTGCAGATGTCACGCACTATGTTCGCCCGGGTAATGACTTAGATAACGATGCGTTTGATCGGGCTACTTCGGTTTATCTGGTCGATAGAACGGTGCCCATGCTGCCTGAACGTTTATCGAATGCTCTGTGCTCACTTCGTCCGCATGAAGATAAGCTTACTTTTGCAGCCGTTTTTGAAATGGACGCAAAAGGAAAAATCCATCAGGAATGGTTTGGAAGAACGATTATTCACTCCGATCATCGTTTTACCTACGAGCAAGCACAAGAAGTGATCGAAAGTGGAACCGGTACCTTTGCCGAAGAATTGAAAATCCTAAATGGTTTGCACGAAATTCTCAGAAAAGAAAGATTCAAAAAGGGTGCAGTAAATTTTGAAACCACTGAGGTCAAGTTTAAACTCGATGCCCAGGGGAAACCTTTGATGGTAGTCCCAAAAGTTCGAAAAGAAGCACACAAATTGATTGAAGAGTTCATGCTACTCGCGAACCGCTCGGTAGCTACCTACATTTTTAAAATGAAAAAGGGTGAAGAGAAAAATACGTTCGTTTACCGGACGCATGACTATCCCAACCCTGAGAAGGTTGCAGACTTTGCCATATTCGCCAAGCAGTTCGGTCATACGCTACAAATAGAAGAAGCCACCGTGTCTCGTTCGTTAAACAAATTGATGGACGACATTGAAGGAAAGCCAGAGCAAAACGTGTTGCAGTCATTAGCCGTTCGTGCCATGGCAAAAGCCAAATATACGACAGAGGCAAAACAACATTTCGGGTTGGCTTTTGAACATTATACGCATTTCACCTCTCCGATTAGAAGATATCCCGACATGATGGTACATCGACTATTGCAACACTATCTAGATGGCGGAAAATCTGTAAACAAAAAGGAGTTTGAAGAAAAGTGTATTCACTCCTCGGAAAGAGAAAAACGGGCAGCCGATGCCGAGCGTGCCAGTATTAAGTACAAGCAAGTCGAGTTTATGAGTATGGCTGAGAACAAGCCGTTCGATGGTATCATAACGGGTGTTCAGGAGTTTGGAATTTTTGTGGAGATTGTGGAAACAAAGTGCGAAGGCATGGTGCGGATGTCGGACATGAAAGATGACTTTTATGAATTTGATGAAAAGAACTATCGGGCAATTGGGAGAAGGAGAAAGAAAATCTATAGACTGGGCGATAAAGTTGTGGTGCGGATAAAAAAGACAGACGTTGACAGACGCCTTATTGATTTAACATTTGATATCCATCCTACCTTCGATTAATATTGCGCCATAATCTATTTTTTCTTCTGAATGCTCGCCCATTACAAAAATCTCATCGAATCTGAAATCAGCTGTCACTCATTCGGCTCTCAGCCAAAATCACTTTACGAGCCAATACGTTACCTAATGAAATTGGGGGGTAAGAGGCTCCGCCCCATGTTGGTGATGTTGTCTTATTCTATTTATAAAAAAGATGCGGAGAAAATTGTATCCTACGCGGCCGCGGTAGAAGCCTTTCACAATTTTACGTTAATGCATGATGACATCATGGATAAAGCTCCTTTGAGAAGGGGAAAAGCAACGGTTCACGAAAAGTGGAATGTGAACACAGCCATCCTTTCGGGAGATGTGATGCTAGTGCGCGTGTACGATATGTTCTTATCACTTGAGGGACCTAAACTGAATCAAGTACTACGGGCATTTAATCAATGTGCCGCGGAAGTGTGCGAGGGTCAGCAATGGGATATGGAGTTCGAGTCAAAGACAAAAGTAACAGAAGCGCAGTACATCGAAATGATTCGCCTGAAAACGGCTGTACTCCTTGGCTTCAGTTTAGAACTTGGGGCCATCCTGGCAGACGCTCCAAAGGCAGATCAAATAGCCTTGCGCGAATTTGGTGTGAACATCGGAATCGGATTTCAGTTGAAGGATGATTTGCTGGATGTGTATGCCGATCAGAAAAAATTTGGAAAACAGGTGGGTGGAGATATCATCTCCAATAAGAAAACTTTTTTATTGATCAAGGCATTGGAAAAGGCAAAGAGCAAGCAGCAAAAAGAATTAAAAGAATGGCTGAATGCAAAGAAGTTTAATCCAAAAAAGAAAGTGGCGGCCATTACGGGAATCTATGATGCGCTGGACATAGCCGAATTGACAGAAATAAAAGTTAATCAATACTTTGAAAAAGGTTTTGACCGATTAAAGGAGATACGTCCAAACAATTCTTTCCTCGTAGATTTTACTCAGGACCTAATGGCCAGGCAAGCGTAGTTATCTGCGCTTATAAAATAAAAGCCTGCCCGTTTTTCCGTCTACCTTTTCACTTAGCGTATAGTATCCCGACCCATCGCGCGCCCACGCAATTGACTCGCCTTGCTTTTCGCGTTCATAAAGAAGAATGGTAGGCTTCTGTAGAAGCAACTTAGCTAATGGTAGCCGCGCTTCGTTGTTCCAGTAGTAAATGTTGTCGTAGTCTTTCAAAAGCACTTCCGTCCCGGTGGTTGAAAAGCTCCCAGCGACAATCTTGTAATAAGGAATAGTCGCTACATGATTGGGTACCATTACTTGATTACTGAACGGATACTCCAACCGGTAGACTCTTACAGAATCTTCAAGTTTTGAAACAATATACATGTCGTTGGAGCCTGGTTCAAGCATCAGCGTTTCCGAATCGCGCACACCATCTGGTAGCGTTATCTGAAGTGTGTCAAAGGTTGAAATAATAATTTCCTTTTCGGCTTCAATAGTTGGCTCTACAAACCGGTAAATAAGTTTGACTTTATATCGCGCCAGATTATCACCAATGTCAGCGACATAAACATAATTCTTGGTTGAATCGGGGCCTGCACCAATGGCAATATCTTCAAAATCCCTATTATTGATTCCTGCTAGTTTACAAACCAATTTTGTTTTTGCCGTTTGATCTATCAGGAATACTTCTGCAGGATTGCCACTATCGTTCAGCGTCCATAGGTATTTTGGGTTAGCAACGCTCTCCACCAAACCTGAAGCCTCGTGAAGTCGGTCTTCTACTTGTCCAAATGATACACCTTTTTCAAACAACGAAGAATCACTTTTTTTCCCTTTACTGCAGTTTGAAAAGAAAATGAGCGCGATTAGCGCAAAATAGATTTTAAAACGAATCATGGATTAATTTATAACAAGGAAACTGTCTTGATCTTGTCTCCGACCTGAATGGCATGAACGACCTCCATTCCCTCCGCCACTTCAGCAAAGATGGTGTAGCGTCCATTTAGGTGAGGGGTTGCCGAATGTGTGATGAACCATTGTGTTCCTTCCGTGTCTTTGCCAGCAGACGCCATACCCACGGAGCCTTCTTTGTATAGTCTGGTAGAAAACTCAGATCGAATGGAATAGTCCTCACTACCAAATCCATCTCCGCGGTTGCAACCAGTTTGGATAACAAAATTGGGCACCACGCGATGAAAAAATTTATCGTTAAAATACTTTTTTGAAACTAAATCAACAAAATTAGCAACCGAGCCGGGTGCCTCGTCTACCAATAGTATAAGTACAATAGCTCCTTTGGTTGTTTCTATTTTTACACGCTGATTTTTTTTAATCGTTTTCACTAACTTCCAATCAATAGGATGATTAAACTGATTTAGCGGAGCTTTGGGTTTATCCTTGCCTTCAAAATAAGCAATGGCCTCCTCGAGGGGCTGAAGTGCTTCAATATCTTTGGGCAACATTAATTTGTTTTTTGCCTCCTTTAAAAAGCCAAAATCAACACCCATGTTCTTGTAATCCGATGTTGGGTCGACTAAAGCAGCGGTAATAATTGCAATTACTCCTGGATCTCCGCCTAATATGGCATCTCTATAAATGCCAAGAAGGGTTGCCTTCGACTTCTGGTCAAAATTTCTGTTCTTACTAACCATCACCAATGTCTGTGCTGCATTTGTTTTAACGACCAAGGAAGTTGCTCGCAGAAGCTCGTCCGCAATGAACTGATAGGATGCTGGACTATTTGCTAAAGCACCAATTAGGGCAGCCCTTTCATAATCATTCGTTGAAGCTTGGTAGGAAGCAATTATTTTCTTTACGAGCAAACTATCAGGATGAATTCTCAGTAGTGTTTTGTAAAGGTTCGTTTTAATTCGGTTGCTTTTTGTTGACTCTGCGACCTCCTGCAACGCGGGTCCAAATGCAGGTATCGGCTTTATTGATTCTGCCGCGGCTATTCCCACATGTTCGCTTTTATCGTTCAAAGCAGCAATAATTCCAGAGAAGGTTTGGTCGTTCGACCAATTGGTCAACGATCGCACAGCACTTACCCGGACGCGATAGTCTGTTTCTCTTTCTAAAATTGAAAGTAATGCCGGAATACATTTTGTTGAATCCAATTTTCGCAACCCAGCAGAAGCAGCCATTCGCACATAAGCAGATGGATCATTTGTTGCGGCTTCTATTAGTTCATCGCCAGCTCCAACGTTAATTTTTGTTCCTCGATTGAAAAAGTGTGCTGCCGCCAGCCGGGTTTGCAACGAATAACTTGGCTTGAGAAATTCCAGTTGCTTGGAAACAATTTTATCATTTGACAAACCGCGAAGACCTACCCAATAAAATCCCCATGCCTGGCCGGCTTGCTGAGTAGTGTCTTTCGACTTATACTGAGTCAACAATGTTAGATCATGAGGCTGGATCGTTTTGCCGAGCGCTTCCAACGCCTCTGCAACTACTGCTGAGTTGCTATCTTCTAGAGCAGGAATGAGTGCATTTACCGAAGCTGTGCCACTTGTTTGCCCAAGAGCAAACGCTGCTGCAGCTCGTGCATCTGTAATCTGGTCTTCCAAAAGCATCGTGCCCAACTGCAAGGAGGCTGTAGAATCCTGTACGGAGGCTAGTGCCTTGGCGGCTTCGATTCGATAAATGGAATTCATGTTAAGCAACCGATTAACTAAACTATCCGTTTGCCGGTGGTCTTGAAAATCAGCGATTGCTGCAATCGTAGAATCTGAGAACTTGTTTGTATGGGTGCTACATCCTGCAATAACCAGTGCAATGGATAAAACAAAAAGAAATCTGTGTAGCTTCATCGGCCTCGGAAAACTTGACTATCGATTTTTAGAAAATCGTGCGCTATTACTTTGTCGCGCGTGCGACCACGTCACTAAACTCTATAGAGGCTTGTTTGATAGAGTACAATAAAAGCCTGACCTCTTTTACATGAACGGTTCCATCTGCCTCCGACATTTTATACAAATGGACAAATGCATCGAGCTTCTTTTCATCAGAACACTTATTAATGAATTCAATACCCAATTGGTAGATATCACGATCTTTCCTTTGCTTCACCTGATTGTTAAACTCCTCGAACACA
>JABFSY010000495.1 GCA_013140395.1 Cyclobacteriaceae bacterium | reverse complement strand
TCATGTCGAACGGCATGAGTTGCCCTGTGGATTTGAGGATGCTGCGCGCCTGCGAGCACGCCACAATGAAGAGGTACTAGGCATCAGCCCGGCAACTGGTCGGCCACATATCATGGTGACATTTACAGAAGAGATGGCCAACGACCGCCTGATGGTAGAAGAAATGCTACGGGGCGGAATGTCGGTAGCCAGGATAAATTGTGCCCACGATCATCCTGAAGTATGGAGCAAAATGATTGACGCGCTACACCGATCTGTTTCTAAAACAGGGCATAACTGTAAACTGTACATGGACCTGGCAGGACCGAAAATTCGCGTGGCGGCCTTGCCGCCAGAGGTAGATGTAGAAAAAGGACTTCATTTGCACGAAGAGGATGATTTACTATTATTGCCACTACCTGTTTCTGATCCTCCAAAAAAAGGCGGCATGCCAATTTGGATTGAACCCTCCTCTATTTTGGAGATGATCAAACCAGGCGAGCATTTGTTTTTTGACGATGGCAAATTTGAAGCGAAGGTAATTTCCATTGAGCCGCATGCAGCGCACGTACGCATTAAACGAATCTCTACTAAAAAACCATTTTTGAAACCTGAGAAAGGGATCAACTTACCGGACAGCGATCTGAAAATTCCTTCGCTGACAGAAAATGATAAAGAGAATATTCCTTTTATCTGCCAGCATGCGGATATGGTGGGCTACTCTTTTGTAAGCGAACCGGGAGACATCGAGCTACTGCGCAATGAATTACGTAAGCATGCCCGAAAGAAAGTACCCGCCATCATCTTAAAGATTGAACGTCTCTCAGCCATACAGAATTTACCGGCACTTTTGTTCAATGGAATGATCGATAACTCGGTAGGCGTTATGATTGCTCGTGGCGATTTGGCAGTTGAAATTGGCTTTGAACGACTGAGCGAAATTCAAGAGGAAATCCTATGGATATGCGAAGCCGCTCACGTGCCTGTAATCTGGGCCACGCAGGTATTGGAAACACTCAACAAAACCGGCTTCGCCACTCGATCAGAAATTACAGATGCTGCCTATGGTGTGATGGCTGAATGTGTGATGTTGAATAAGGGGAAACATATCATTAAAACAATTCAAACACTTGACGACATCCTTCGCAGACAGGTTTTGCATGTAGATAAAAAGAGGTACATTTTACGACCACTCGGTATTGCGAAAAACTTCCTCCGGTAATTTATTTTTGCAAAACTCGATACTTCTCAATGAACCAGTAAAATTTTCCTGGTGAAAAATCATATCGTCTACTCAAATCCGTATCTTTAATAAGTGAGATTTGACTGGAAAAAATTTAAATGGCCGTTCGCCATTAGTGTTTGTGTTGTACTTACACTGTTCTACTTCAGTTTGCCCAAAGTACTTTTTGTTGACTCGTATTCTACCGTCTTGGAAGATCGAAATAAAAGCCTTTTAAGCGCCAGTATTGCTTCGGATGGTCAATGGCGCTTTCCGGAAGGAGAAATCATTTCAGAAAAATTTATAACTGCTATTGTTGCCTATGAAGACAAACGCTTCTATCAACATTTCGGGGTAGATCCCATTTCCATTGTCAGAGCCATCCAGCAAAACATCCGCTTAAAAAAAATTCGTAGTGGAGCCAGTACCATCACCATGCAAGTGATTCGTCTATCGCGGAAAAATCGTGCCCGAACCTTTTTTGAAAAAATAGTAGAATTCATTCTCGCTAGTCGCCTCGAGCTTCGGCATTCGAAAAATGAAATACTATCACTGTATTCCACTCATGCTCCCTTTGGCGGAAACGTGGTTGGGTTGGAGGCGGCCTGTTGGCGTTACTTTGGTCGTCCGGCAAATGAACTCAGCTGGGCAGAAGCGGCTATGCTAGCAGTACTTCCCAATAATCCATCTCTCATCCATTTAGGAAAAAACAGAATTCTATTAAAAGCGAAAAGAGATAGGTTGCTTACAAAACTACATAAGGAGGGGAAGTTGGATCAATTGGAGTTGGATTTGGCAAAAGCAGAACCGATCCCGGATAATCCACTATCATTACCTCGATTAACTCCTCATCTATTAGATAGAGCTATTAAAGAAGGGAAGACTCAACAAAAAATAATCACTACCATTGACTACCCGTTGCAACAACAAGCGCAGAGCGTGCTACGTGATCACATGGAGCGCCTTCGCGCTAACCAAATCTTCAATTCGGCTGCTTTGGTAGTTGATGTAAAGACGGGTAACGCCCTTGTCTATATTGGAAATGTGGAGGCAGGAAGTCAGCACGAGGAGCAAGTAGATGTCATCAATTCTCCTCGCAGTACTGGAAGTATATTAAAACCAATTCTATATGCTGCTATGCTGGATGAAGGCAAGATGCTTCCCAAAACACTTCAACCAGACATACCTATCACCATCAATGGCTTTTCCCCGAAAAACTTTTCCAATCAGTTTGATGGCGCAGTACCTGCCGACCAAGCGCTAATCCGATCACTCAACATACCGGCCGTAGAAGAGCTACGAGAGTTTCGGTACGAAAAATTTTATGAGCTACTAAAAAATACGGGGTTCACAACCCTGAACAAACCAGCAGATCATTATGGGCTCTCACTCATTCTTGGCGGTGCGGAGGGAACATTATGGGACATTACCGGAGTCTATGCCTCGATGGCGCGCACTTTAAATAACTATTTTGATCATCCCGGAAAAAATCGATACAACAAGAGTGATTTTCACCCACTCCAGTACTCAGTTTCTAGTTCCACGTTCCTCGTTTCCGGTTACCAGTCACCAGCAACTGGGAACCTGCAACCGGGAACAACTATATCAGAATCCTCTTGGCTCAGTGCCTCTTCCATTTATCTCACTTTCGAAGCCTTAAAAGAGTTATATCGACCAGGTGAGGAAACGGGTTGGAGGTATTTTAATAGCGCCAAAAAAATTGCATGGAAAACTGGTACCAGTCATGGGTTACGAGATGGTTGGGCAGTTGGCGTAAATCCGGAATACGCAGTGGGTGTATGGGTCGGCAACGCAGATGGGGAAGGGAGGCCTGGTCTCACCGGAACAGAAACGGCAGCTCCCATTCTTTTTGACTTGTTTGCTTTGCTCACTGGTAAAACCTGGTTCAGTTCTCCGCAATCGGAAATGGCTCTGATTTCAGTGTGCTCAAAGAGTGGCTACCGATCTACTGAATTCTGCCAAAAAGTCGACACCATGTGGGTAGCCAAACCTGGACTAGTTACCATGGCATGCCCTTTTCACAAAAAAATCCACCTTAGCCAAGAAAAAAAATGGAGGGTTCACTCTGGCTGCGAAGAATTGCATAAAATGACTCCTGCGAATTTGTTTGTTCTACCGCCTATTCAGGCTTACTA
>JABFSY010000262.1 GCA_013140395.1 Cyclobacteriaceae bacterium | reverse complement strand
GGAGGGAGCCGCTCAGGTATTTTATAAAATTTTTGGTTTTCTCATTCCAAAGAAATTTGCAGCCATTGAATCGATCAAAGTAGCACGCGCATTATTCGCGTTCGGGAAAGCTGAAAGCGTAGGTAGATTTATTCATTCGTCCGCTGAAATGCAGAATTTTTAATATGATAGCGGTTGTGCAAAGAGTAGCGGAAGCTGCGGTGGTTATCGAAGGTTATACCAAGTCAAAGATTGGAAAAGGACTTTTGATTTTATTGGGGATTGAAGATGCGGATGGCGAAGAAGACATAGAGTGGTTGAGTAGTAAACTAGTTGGCTTACGAATATTTAATGATCACGAAGGTGTGATGAATGTTAATGTTAAGGATGACGGTGGCGAAATTCTGTTGGTAAGCCAGTTCACATTGCACGCGAGCACTAAAAAGGGCAATCGACCGAGCTACATCAAAGCAGCCAAACCTCCAATTGCCATCCCCTTGTACGAAAAAATGATTGACAAGCTGACGCAGGAGATGGGCAAAGCGGTACAAACAGGCGAGTTTGGAGCCGACATGAAAATCTCATTGATCAATGATGGCCCCGTTACGATTCTTATTGATACGAAGAACAGAGTTTAGAATCTTTTGTCTTATGTCTTACATCTAACATCTTTTTCATGATCGCCTCTTCTACATCCGGTGCCAACCAACAAAGAGAGATTTACTCAAATGGGTTTGCTGGACGATTGCCCATTGTTCCAATAGATGCAAGTAAATTGGAAGAACTTGCCGCAACAAAAATGAGCACACAGGCCAAGGCTTATATACTTGGAGGAGCAGGCTTTGAATCAACAATTCGTTCAAATCGTTCAGCATTTGAGAAGTATAAAATTGTTCCGCGCATGCTTCGCAATGTGAGTGAACGTGACACAAGCATTGAGTTATTTGGGAAAAAGTTTCCTTCGCCTTTTTTACTTTCCCCTATTGGTGTATTAGAAATGGTTCACAAGGAGGCGGATGTTGCCGTAGGAAAGGCAGCTTCGTCAAAGGGTATTCCTTACATTTTTTCAAACCAGGCTTCTCGCCCGATGGAGGAAGTAGCGGCTGCCATGGGTGATAGCCCACGTTGGTTTCAGTTGTATTGGAGCAAGTCACAAGAATTGGTGGCAAGTTTTGTACAGCGTGCTGAAAAGTGTGGCTGTTCTGCCATTGTGGTTACCCTCGATACAACCATGCTCGGTTGGCGCACGCGTGATTTAGATATGGCTTATTTGCCTTTTATGGAAGGCCGCGGGATCGCTCAGTATACTTCTGATCCTGTATTTCAAAGGCTGATGGATGAGCCGATACCAAAGGCGAAACAAAAACTCACTTACCAATTGTTGAGTGGCCTCATTATGATGACGAAAAATTACCCGGGCAACGGATTCTTTTCAAAATTGAAATCCGGACGTCCAGTTAAGGCAGTTCAGAAGTTTGTTAGCATTTATTCCAATCCTGCTCTTACTTGGGGCGATCTCAAATTTCTTCGCCAACATACAAAGCTCCCCATTTTGCTAAAAGGAATTTTGCATCCCGATGATGCGCGCCTTGCCATTGATCATGGCATCGATGGCATCGTCATTTCTAATCATGGTGGTAGACAAGTCGATGGCTCGATTAGTACCTTCGAAGCATTGCCAAAAATTGCCGAAGCGGTTGCTGGGAGAATTCCAGTCTTGCTAGACAGTGGTGTTCGCGGTGGCGCAGATGCATTCAAAGCAATTGCGTTGGGAGCGACAGCCGTTTGCCTTGGCCGCCCTTACGTTTATGGACTGACACTTGCCGGACAGGCAGGTGTTGCCGAAGTATTGCGGAATTTTTTGGCTGACTTTGACCTGACCATGGGATTGGCCGGCTGTAAAAATATTTCTGAGATAGCTCGTGAAAGCCTGACCTAATTCACATTGTTTCTTTGTTGATCGTTTCCGTACCTTAGCGGCCTAATTTATTTCTATGAAGCAACTCTTGATGGCTCTTTTGGTTTTAGCGCAGCTAAGCGCTTTTGGGCAATTGGATAAATTGATAAATGATGCAACGAAATTGGTTAGTCCGGCAAAGTCGTTAACAAAAGATGAAGTCGCCAATGGGTTGAAAGAGGCGCTGGTAAATGGCATCACAAAAGGTACGGATTTGACTTCTAAGATGGATGGGTATTTTAAAAACCCGGAAATAAAGATTCCCTTTCCAAAAGATGTTAAAAAGGTAGAAGATAAATTGCGACAGCTCGGCATGGGAAGTGAAGTGGATCGATTTGTACTTACACTTAATCGCGGAGCAGAGGAAGCGGCCAAAGAGGCAAAACCCATATTTATTTCTGCGATTAAACAAATGTCGATTGATGATGCATTTGCCGTATTGAAGGGGCAGCCAGACGCGGCTACTCAATTTTTGAAGCGAACAACATCTGCTCAATTAAAAGAAAAATTCAAACCGGTGGTGCAAACTAATCTTGACAAAGTAAATGCAACAAAGTACTATGGTGATCTGATCTCGAACTACAACCGGATACCTTTTGTTTCGAAGGTAAATCCGAACTTGAATGAGTACGCTACCGATATGGCCATACAAGGTTTGTTTACGATGATTGCTAAGGAAGAGAAAAGTATTCGTCAAGATCCGGCTGCTCGTACCTCAGAGTTGTTAAAAAAAGTTTTTGGTTCAAAATAGAACGAGAATTTAAAGATAGGCTGAACGGTAAGCCTTTTAAAACATCAAATTCAAAATAGTATGACATTATTCGAAAAGCATCAAGGTAGTATTTCAAAGGCAATTGACGCATTGCATGCACGTACCTTCTACGCAGCTTTTGTTGAGCAACCCACTCCGGCAATTTATGGCGAAACAGCTGATGCCGAAGGGCAGACAAAGTTTAAGAGTAGACTCGGCCAAAAATTTGAAGAGCTAAAACAAGCCAGTCCCAGTAGTTGGGTAGGGCAAGAGGAGTCCCCCTATCTTCAAGAGCCACTAAATGTCTCGTACCCGATTTTCAGTACAGCGACCTTGATCGAACGCGCCAATACATCGTTTCACCAATGGCGTAAGGTGTCAGCCAAAGATCGAGCAGGTATTCTAATGGAATCATTGGATCGTGTGAAAGCTAGATTCTTTGAAGTGGCCTATGCCACTATGCACACAACAGGCCAGGGCTTTATGATGGCTTTTCAAGCTTCAGGTCCTCATGCTGCTGACCGTGCTGTTGAGGCGATTGCTGCAGGCTACGAAGAATTAAATCGTTTTCCGGAGAAGGCACTTTGGGATAAGCCCATGGGCAAGTTCAATCTTCAGATAAATAAAGAGTGGCGCGCGGTTCCAAAGGGGATTTCAGTTGTTATCGGCT
>JABFSY010000484.1 GCA_013140395.1 Cyclobacteriaceae bacterium | reverse complement strand
CTCCTGAAATGCCCACTGCGATGTACAACTGCGGAGCCACCTTGACTCCCGTTTGTCCCACGTGCTCATGATGTGGTCTCCAGCCCAAATCAGACACCGGCTTACTACAACCCGTACCAGCATGTAGTGCTTTGGCAAGGTCTTCCAGGATGCCCCAGTGTTCAGGGCCTTTCAATCCACGGCCACCAGAAACTACGATCTCTGCTTCCGGGAGTAAAATATCTCCTGTAGCTTTTTCCGTGGCTGTAGTGGTCGTATTAAAATCAGCTTCATTGAGCGAAATGGCATAGGGAGTTACGGTGATGGTACCGCCTATTTCTTTTGCTTCAGCCGCATTCTTCTTTAACGCCAACACCTTCTTTTGATTTTTTAATTCAACAAAGGAAAATGCTTTACCAGTATAGATGCTCCGTTTAACGACAAAGCCATTGGCTGTATTCGGCAAGTCCACTACATTCGATACAAAGCTGGCGTTGGTTTTGATCGCGACTTTCGCAGCAACCGGTGTACCCAGTGATGAATTCGCAAGTACTAGTATGTCTGCATTCTCATCTTGCATAGCCTTCGTTAGCACAGATGCATAAACCTGAATCACCGGCTTATCTAATCGAGCATCAGCAACGTGAAGCACTTTCGTAGCTCCATATTTTCCAACAGACGCCAATTCCGCTGCTTCAATCGAACCCATTGCTACTGCAATTACTTCACCCGCTTTGAGTGCATTTGCATACGCAATAGCCTCCAATGAGGTCTTTCTAATTTTTCCTTCTCCTACTTCTACAAATACTAAGACTGACATATCAATAAAATTAATTATGTTAACGGTGCTTTTTTCTAACGACTTATTAAAGAACTTTTGCCTCTGTTTTCAACAGAGTCACTAGCTCAGCCACATTATCAGCGCTGATCATTCTGATAGCGCCTTTGGCCGGAGGTAATTCAAATTTTTGAACGACCACTGTCTTATCAACCGGTTTAGGTTCAACCACTTTTAATGGCTTTGTACGTGCCGACATAATTCCACGCATGTTCGGGATCTTCCATTCAGCAATAGGCTCCTGGCAGCCGGCAACCAAAGGCAAGTTGGCTTCCACGTTTTCATGTCCACCTTCAATTTCGCGTTCCATCTTTACTTTCGAACCATCGATTTCTAATTTCATTACAGGGGAAAGTGACGGAATGCCCAACAACTCACCAACCATTGCGTGAACGACTCCACCATTATAGTCGATTGATTCTCTTCCCATTAGAATAAGATCATAGCCCTTGGCGTGCTCTGCAATCTGGCAGGCAACAAAAAAAGAATCTGTAGGGTCTGCATTGACACGAATCGCATCATCAGCACCTATTGCTAGCGCTTTTCGAATGGTTGATTCCGTTTCAGCAGTTCCTATATTAATCACGGTAACCAGCGTTCCGGGAATAGCTTCTTTCAATTCGATAGCACGTGCCAACGCATAGTCGTCATACGGCCCAATTATAAATTGAACGCCCGTGGTGTCGAACTTCGTACCGTTTTCAGTAAAATTGATCTTTGACGTGGTATCAGGAACATGAGAAATACAAACTAAAATCTTCATAAAAGGAATAAGGGAAATGATTATCAGATGTTTAACAAAGGAAACTTAAATTTGGCTCAAGATAACGGATAAAATTTTAATAAGAGTTGTTGAAAACCGAAAAAATCAAATGAACTACGAGCGGGTGAAAAACTTGGAAAGTTGGATAAGAGAAGACCCTAATGAGCCCTTCAACAAGTACGCGCTGGCAATGGAACTTAGTGGCAACGATCCTAAACGGGTTGGTTCGTTGTTTCAGGAATTAATGACTCAACATGCTGACTATCTGCCGACCTACTACATCGCGGCTGGTTTCTTTCTATATCAAGGAGATCAGCCAAAAGCAATACAAGCGCTTGAAACTGGAATACTCGTTGCCAAAAAACAGAACGATTTGAAAACCGAGAAAGAGCTTACTTCTTTTCTGGATGAGCTGCTTTTTGAATAGTGTGGTGTTGTCAATACTGTCCCGTACTCAACATCACCAGCGTACAAGCCTCTAGCGCTTCTGCGCCTGACTCCTCAACCTTCTTTTCAAATTCAACATTTTCTGTACCTGGGTTGAATATAACACGCTTTGGCTTCAGGCTTAAAAGATATTCGTAATGTTCGGGTTGATGTTGCGGGCCAATATAGAGCGTAATTGTATCTACATCTCCGATCAACGGCCTGTTTCCAATATTCAAAATCGGCTCTCCAAAAACCTCTCCCGATTTAACACCAATCGGCACTATTTCATGGTGGTTTTCAACGAGCTTTTCGGCAGCCATAAAGGCATACCGGCTTGGGTTCGTTGTAGCACCCACAATCACCGTTTTCTTGTTCGTCTTATCCATTCACATTCAGTTCAAAAGAGTAACGACAATTCATTGAGAAGAGTTCTTTTTGTAATACAACTTGGCCATAGCCTCTGCACAACGTTCGCCATCCATTGCTGCCGACACAATACCTCCCGCATACCCTGCCCCTTCACCACAAGGAAAAAGATGTTTCACAGACACGTGCTCAAGTGTTTCCTTATCTCTTGGAATGCGCACGGGAGAAGACGTTCTGCTCTCCACTCCTACTACTTGTGCTTCGTTGGTTAAGTAGCCCCTCATCTTACTTCCAAAATTCTTGAACCCTTGCCTCAAACCGTCTGCAATAAATGGCGGTAATACATCATCCATGGTGATACTCTCAAGTCCCGGTTGATAGGATGTTGGCAACAAACTGGCTGAACGCTTACCATTTACAAAGTCGACCAACCGCTGGGCGGGAGCTATTTGCGTACCGCCCGCTAATGAGCATGCTCTTTTTTCAATTTCAGACTGAAAGTGAAGACCCGTCAAAGCACCATACTTGCTAAACTTCTGATAGTCGGATTCTTCAATCGACATGACTATTCCTGAATTAGCAAACTTAGAGTCTCGCCTCGAAGGGCTCATTCCGTTGACGACCACTTCACCGGGGGCTGTTGCTGCCGGCACAATGAACCCACCAGGGCACATGCAAAAAGAGAATACGCCTCGCTCTTTGCCACTGACTTTTGCTTGATGAACGAGAGAATAAGAAGAAGCGGGCAAATAGGGACCACGATCTGTCTTACAATGATACTGTACCTGGTCAATCAGCGACTGCGCATGCTCCACCCGCACGCCCAGTGCAAAAGGTTTTGCCTCAATAGAGACACCACGCTGGTTGAGTAACTCAAAGATATCTCGTGCTGAATGACCTGTGGCAAGAAGCACCGAGGCCGCTTCCCATTTTGTCCCATCTTCGGTGATAACGCCCAACATTTCGTTACCTCTCAGTAGAAAATCGGTCACTTTGGTATTGAAATGAATTTCTCCTCCGGCATTCTTGATACTCTCACGAAGCTCGGCCACCAGCAACGGCAACTTGTTCGTGCCAATGTGTGGATGGGCATCGTACAAAATTTCCTCTTTGGCACCGTGGGCAACCAGGATTTCCAAAATGCGTCTTATATCGCCCCGCTTTTTTGAACGGGTGTATAGTTTGCCATCAGAATAGGTGCCGGCACCCCCTTCTCCAAAGCAATAATTTGATTCAGGATTGACAATATCGGCTTTGTTGATTGCCGCAATATCTCTTCTTCTCGATTGTACATCTTTTCCCCTTTCCAGCAAAATTGGTTTGATCCCAAGTTCAATCAACCGAATGGCAGCGAACATTCCGGCTGGTCCCGATCCAACAATAATTGCTGCAGGAGCGTTGCTCACATTGGGATATGATTTTTTATAGGCAATGACTGAACCTGCCTCTTTCTTTGGAATAACTTCGACTAAGAAATTAACAATTACTTCCTTGCCTCTGGCATCGATCGATCTTCGCAACGGCTGCAAGAATACTCCGCCATCATCGGTTAAATGTAGTTTTTGAAAAAGAGCTGGTTTGACAAGTGCCTCGTCAAATGCCTCCTCGGGGGTTAAATTAACTTCAACTTTCTGGTTCATAGGAAAGGTAGTTATCCCTTCAATTGCTTTACAGATCTTAAAAGGCGCAAGTTACCAATTATTGCGAGCGCCATGATTGTGTTTCTTCAAAATCGTTTGGCTACCTTCTGCCATCGAAAGAAAATGAATAACCAAAGTTGATTCCGAAATTAGCACTGGTGGAGAAGGACGATTGGTTCAGGGATGAAAATGAATTTTTGTACAAATCATCGACATCAAAACTTCTAAATCCAATGTTGTAAGCACCAAAAATGTCGATGGTGAATCCATTGCCGTTGTTTCGTTCCATCAGGCGTAGCCCTAGCATCACGCCCCATTCAGCTCGTTGTTCAGAGGCACTCGCGGTCACTTTCGTTAAGGGGGAAATGGGTGAGAAAACATTGTTGAAATGACTGATGTTAGTGAACCGAACCTGATGTCCAAAATACCACATCCCGGTTTTAAGTGGATTGTAAAATTTCTGTCGTACGGAGATCACATTACCTCGCTGATACACCCTATTCTCAGGAACTTCCGAGTCGGCCGTGAAAAACGGATCGCGTAATCCTTCAAAGGCGAACTCATGCCCAAGTCGCTCTTGATTATAAAATTCAATGGAAAGTGGAATCGATCCAATGAATGCAAAAACAGGATTGCCACCAACAATCACACCATGATACTCAGGAAATAGAGGTGCAAAATAATTAAAGCCCTTACGCTTCGTTTTTTTGGGAACAACGATCGTGCTGTTTTTATTCCGTTTCAGGGCAGCATCGACCTCACTGGCCAATGTCTTGTCTTCGTAGAACGGCTTATAGTATCCGGCTAGTTTCCCATCGGGTTCGTAGAGCTCCCAGGTGCCAACTCTTAGATCATCTTCAATCTGCCCTTTTGTTTGCAGGGAACCATTGGGAAAAAAACCGGAATAAATTCCTTTGCCGCGATCAAACGTGCACTCCCCTTCTATTTTGCCATCTTGAAAATAATATTGCCACTTTCCCTGATTTTTCTCATCAACAATTTGTCCCTTTACTCGCAGCTTACCGTCTTGATAGTATTCGCGGTATTCCCCCACACCATTTTGATAAGTGATCTCGCTTCGCTTACTCCCACCTTTGTTGAAGGTTGACCAATACCCGTTCTTTTTACCATCAACAAATTCGCCTCCTGACAGAGTGGTGCCATCTTCAAAGAAATAGCTCCAACGTCCACTTGGTAAATCATTCGTGTACCACCCGGAAGCGGACAGTTTACCGGAGGGATAAAACTGCTTCCATTCACCATTCTTCTTACCGTTCTCAAAATTGCCTTCACTTTCTAGCGTACCATCTTCAGAGAAGAAACGCCATAGCCCCACATTTCGCGCACCAGCTTTCGGCCCCTCACACATTACTTTACCCGTGTGATAATACTCTGTAAATCTGCCGTAATCATCCTTGTATTCGATCTCTCCACGTAGCGTGCCGTCTTCAAAGTACATCTTCCATAAACCGGTTCTGTTATTTTCTTTGTACTCTCCTGTTTCCTTTAAATCACCATTTTCGTAGTAAATCCTCCAGACACCTTCCTTCAACTTTCCATCAATAGTCCCCTCCATACTTTTTTGTCCGCTTTCGTAAAAGTATTCCCACAATCCGTAATTGGAATTAGCGCGAAGAATTCCTTTCATGCGCAAATTGCCGGTCTCAAAATAAAACTCCCAGGCACCGGTGGTCTCGTTGTTTACAAATTGACCCTTGGACTCAATATTGCCATTCAAAAAGTAAGAGATATACCGACCTTGCAGAATGTTACTGATGGTATCTTTTACCTGATACACTTCCTTCACATTTTTCTTGGCGGCATCATGATAAGTCGTGCGGGTGATCCCCTGCGCGAACGCAAGAATAGGAAGTAACGCAAAAAAAAGGAACGCCAACTTTTTCACTTGACAAAGATAGATATTCAGGATGATTGGCTGCACGCACGGGTTCATGCTAGCCGATACGGCAGATCGCCTAATGCGCCATGTTCTTCACCACGCCTGCCTTGCCCCAATCTGCTTTTTCCTGATCCGTCCACAGATCAGGGAAAAACATTGTCTTCTGAAAACGAGGTGGTAAATACTTTTGCCAGTTTGTACCGCCCGTTGCTTTGATGTCTTCCGGATCGCGTTGTAGGTACCGGCCAGCTGATTTCAAATGCGCCAGCGGCCACAACACGTTTGCCAATTGATCAAACTCGCGCAAACGAGAGATTACATCGGGGGAGCCTTTGAAATGTTGTTCGTACAGCTTCGACAAGTTCCGGTCGCGAAACTTCATACCGGTCGACTTAAAAAGCTGCAGGTATTTTTCTTCAAACTGCTGCAGTGTCAAGGTCTTTTTTCCAGATGCAAGTTCCGTAGCACCACTTCGCCAGTATAACTTCTCTACCTGGAGGTCGAAGTCGCTATATTCTCGCAACGCTTCACGCTCTTGCGGGTTGACCAGATTGATCATATCCGTTGCACAAATTTCGATTAGCCGATATTGTGCTGATTGAAATCCAGACGAAGGCAACAATGACATCCGAAACTTCAAGAATTGCTCGCGTTCCATGCCATCGATCATTACGGTGAAGGAACTTTCTAACAATTGAAAATAGCGAATGACCCGATCCAGTCGGGCGATAAAGAAAGCTTGATCCAAAGGTTGCTTTTCTGAAATCTGTTCAAGCTCCCATAAAATCAGATTAAAATACAGCTCAGTAATCTGATGGTAGACGATAAATACTTTTTCGTCAAGAAACTGTGTCTTGGGGTTCTGCAAACTTAGCAGTGTATCCAGGTGAATATAATCCCAGTAGGTCAGGTAGTCGGCATACAACAACCCATCCAGATAGGAAGAAAGATCTTGCCCCATCACCGCATACTTTTGCTGCAGTTTTTTTACCTGTTCTACTAAATTAGGATCGAGTGGTTTTTCCATTAAACAAAAGATGAATGGTGTTCTTTATTAACGGCTCAAAATAGACTGTACTTTGGACTTTTGTGTAAATTTGATGCTTTCAATAAGAATAACCAAACAGCCATGTCAAGCACCACTTCAGCCCCTGCGTCCGCTAAAAAATCCTTAAAACAAGATCTGTACGATCATCCTGATTTTTATCAAATCGATGACTTGCTCACTGAAGAGCATAAGTTGATTCGCAGCTCTGTACGCGACTTTGTCAAAAAAGAGATAAGTCCCTACATTGAAGATTGGGCCCAGCGTGCACACTTTCCTTACGAAATCGTAAGAAAGTTTGGCGAAGTGGGTGCCTTCGGACCTACCCTGCCTGTAGAATATGGCTGTGGCGGCCTGGACTATATCTCCTATGGGATTATTATGCAAGAGATCGAGCGCGGAGACTCGGGCATGAGGTCTACTGCGTCCGTGCAAGGATCACTCGTGATGTATCCTATTTATAAATTTGGCAATGAAGCACAACGCAAAAAATACCTGCCGAAACTGGCCAGCGGAGAATGGTTGGGTTGCTTCGGTTTGACGGAGCCTGATCACGGTTCCAACCCAAGTGGAATGGTTACCAACTTCAAAGACATGGGCGACCATTACTTGCTGAACGGAGCCAAGATGTGGATTTCCAATTCACCAAAAGCAGATGTAGCCGTAGTATGGGCGAAGAATGAAGCGGGGCGAATTCACGGACTTATTGTCGAGCGCGGAATGCCTGGTTTTACCACACCAGAAACACACGGGAAATGGAGCCTTCGGGCAAGTGCTACAGGAGAACTGGTATTTGATAACGTGAAAGTTCCAAAAGAAAACTTGTTGCCCGGCAAAAATGGCCTAGGCGCACCCATGATGTGCTTAGATTCCGCGCGTTATGGAATAGCGTGGGGCGCATTGGGTGCAGCTATGGATTGCTACGAATCGGCCAGGCGATATGCGGCTGAGCGCATTCAATTTGGAAAACCGATCGGTTCCTTTCAATTGCAACAAAAAAAGCTGGCTGAAATGCTTACTGAAATAACGAAAGCACAGCTACTTAATTGGCGATTGGGCGTGTTGATGAATGAAGGCAAGGCGACAACCCCTCAGATATCATTAGCGAAGCGTAACAATGTGAACCTCGCTTTGGAAATTGCGAGAGAAGCACGCCAGATGCATGGAGGCATGGGCATTACCGGTGAGTACCCTATCATGCGCCACATGATGAACTTAGAATCAGTAGTGACCTATGAAGGAACGCACGACATTCATTTGTTGATTTTAGGAAATGAGATTACCGGGATACCTGCTTTTGTATAACTCGTTTGTCGTTGTTGGTTATTCGTTGATCGAGCACGAGCTTTCCAATATCCAACAACGAACAACCAACAACGAATAATGAAAATAGTAACAGTACTTGGCGCTCGCCCGCAATTCATCAAAGCCGCTACTGTATCGCGTGCGCTGAAGAAGTCTGGCATTGAGGAAATAATCGTTCATACGGGGCAGCACTTTGATGCCAATATGAGTCAGGTTTTTTTCGATGAGATGGAGATCCCCCATCCCAACTATAATCTCGAGATTCAAGGTTTGAACCATGGCGCCATGACGGGGCGGATGATGGAACAAATTGAACATGTATTGATTAAAGAAAAGCCAGCATGCGTTCTGGTGTATGGAGACACCAATTCAACTCTTGCTGGCGCTTTGACAGCTGCTAAACTGCACATCCCTGTAGCGCATGTGGAAGCGGGGCTGCGGAGTTTCGAAATGAAGATGCCGGAAGAAGTCAATCGAATATTGACCGACCGCATCAGCCAGTTATTGTTCTGCCCTACTGAAACCGCAGTTGCCAATCTTGAAAGAGAAGGCTTTCGAAACTTCCCTTGCGAGATTGATCAGCCGGGAGACGTGATGTACGATGCGGTACTTTACTACCAACAAAAAGCAGAAACAGTTGCAACGATTGTAAAGAAGCTTAATCTTACTCCTAACCGATTCGTTCTTTGCACCATCCACCGCGCAGAAAACACCAATGACCCGGAGAAGCTTCGAGGCATTTGCGATGCCTTGAATGAAATCAATAAAGAAATGCCGGTGGTACTCCCCTTACATCCGCGCACAAAGGCTTACTTGAACTCGCTGGCAATCTCTCTGGATGTTACGATGATCGAGCCGCAAGGATATTTTGACATGTTGTCGCTATTGAAAAACTGTAAGTTGGTAATGACAGACAGTGGGGGTCTACAAAAGGAGGCTTTTTTCTTCCAGAAATTCTGCATTACGCTGCGCGATCAGACAGAGTGGGTGGAGTTGATCGATGCAAAAGTAAACTATATCGTGGGCTCAGAAAAAGCTGCCATTCTTTCTATGTTCAATAGACTAGAGAATGAGCCCTATCTTACTACTGGCGCGCTCTATGGCAAAGGCAACACGGCAGAGTTGATCGCAAAAAAGTTAAAAACGAAGTTCAGCTAGTTGTTCCTGAGTCAAACTTCCTTTCGAAGAATTTCAATTATCGATATACCCTTTTACCAGTATTCGTTGAACGGGGTTAACGGGGTCATTTGCATAAATAGTAAGCGCCTTGTTTTGCAGCCCTTCACGTCCGGTCGGATCTAAACGAAACTCAATCGTAGCTTCTTCATTTGGTTTTAGCTTCATTCTACTAAAATTGACGACCAAACAGGTGCAGTTGCTTTGAATATGTCGGATGATCAGGTCCTTTTTACCTTTGTTTTTGGCTTTCAATGATCTTACAACTTCTACGCCATTTCTGATTTTCCCAAAGTCTAACTGGTAGTCGTTGACAATTAGTGAAGGCGCTGTTAGCTGCTCTTCTGGAGTGAGCGGAGCAAAATATTCTTCTACCGTGGCATAAACAGGAAACTGTTTTTCAGGCAGCATCTTGTCGCTGGTTTTAACTGTCAGGCTGTTTGTGCAGAAGCCATACTTACCCTCGACATTGGCCCGGTAAACAATACGGAATTTAGCAGATGACTTTGGCGGCACCGTTTTTGGATAACTAAATTTAATATGAGGTGGCGCTATTACCTCCAGTATCCTGATCGAATCATCGCTATTGTTGTAAAGTGGAAACTCGACCGCGGGATTCTCTTTATTGATAAATACTTTGCCCACATTGAAGGATGTATTTCTAAACCGAAGATTTCCCTTCTCAACAACCAGGTCGTAAGGTCCTGTCTCAGATTTCTTATCAATTACATTTCCCTTTATCTGGAGAATGATCGTAGCACCCTCAAAATCTGTGGAGACTGTCAGTGATTTATTGAAATAGCCTGGCCGCCCTTTCGGGTCAAAGCTGGCCTTAATCAATCCTGACTTACCTGGCGCAATAGGTTCCTTTGTCCATCCGGGCGTAGTACAACCACAAGATGGCTGTACGGCCAGAATTGTAATAGGCCGGTTTGATTTGTTAAAAAAAATGAACTCGTACACCACTGGGCCATTATGTTCAACGACATCGCCAAAATCATGGATCTTGTCTTGAAAAAACAACGGCTCCGCTACCTGGCAAACGCCTACCTGATACCAAAAGAAGATGCAAACTTGCAAAAACAGTACTCTCGCTACACTCATTTTCTATTTATTCACAACAAAGGTAAATAAGAATTCCCACCCCGTGGGCGGTTGCATTTTGGTTAGTTCTGTTTTTGCTTTACATTTACTATTACCTCCTAACTTTTGATTTAATTGAATCCACAAAAATTTTATTGGTTCGTCCAAAACTACAACTCTCTGTTGCTTGAAGATGCCAATCAACTGATCGAGTTAGAAGGCCAGTTTCCCTATAGCCAGGTCGTTCGACATTTGGTAGCGCGCGTGACCCAAGATTTGAATCTGCCCGAAAAAGACAATGCCCTTAGGCAAAGTGCAATTTATGCCACAGATCGAGCGGTGCTCAAATCTATTATGACTACCCCCCGGGCTGCACAACCGATACCGAGAACAGAAGACGTCTTTGTTGACCTTTCTACGCCACCAATTGAAGCCCAACCTATTCGCGCAACAGCCATTGAGGTCGAAGCTGTATTGCCCGTACTGCCCGATACACCTTCGCAGTCAGTTGATATTTATGAAGAAGTGGAGCAAGACTTGGCCCAACTCCATAACTCTATGCATCGATTTGAACAAGTGGTGGAGCAGCTGGAGCATTCTGCTCGTCCCCTTTCGGGTAGCATTACTACCCATCCCATCGAGAAGGGCGAGTTAAAGGAAGCCGACCTGATCGAACAGATAAAAAGCACGAAGGAGATTAAGTTGGAGGGCGCAAAGCAAAACGAACAAACGGAGATCATCGATCATTTTATCAAGACTCAACCCACTATTAATAAGCTCAGGCCCGTGTCTGAGCCAACCGATTTGACAGAAAAAATTGAGTTGCAAGAGACACACATCGTTTCTGAAACCCTCGTGGAAATTCTACTCAAGCAAGGAAAAAAGGAAAAGGCGGTTGAAATGCTCAAAAAGTTGATTTGGAAGTTTCCACAAAAAAAGGCTTACTTTGCAGCCCAAATTGAAGAGCTGAAAAAATAAGTTATGTGGTATACGTTATTCATTATCCTGGCAATTGTTTGCGCTGTGTTGTTAGTTCTAGTGGTATTAGCCCAAAACTCAAAAGGTGGAGGTCTATCTAGCCAATTTGGCGGATCGGGCGCAAGTAATCTGATTGGCGTAAAAAAGACCGGTGATGTATTGGAACGTCTTACCTGGGGTTTCGCGATCGCCATCATGGTTTTTTCGTTGGCCACTAATTTTACGGCACCCAGTACTGGTGTGGTAACAGACGAAATTTTGGAAAGAGCAAAAGAGCAACAAGCGGCTCCCGGAATTGATATTAAAAAGGCTTCACCTGCAGCGGATAGCACAAAAAAATAAGCCGCTTTTCCGAGCTTGGAAAAGCCCATTGGAAAAAATCCATTCTTAAGGCTCGTATTTTTTTTGAAAGCTGCTTGCCTATTGGTGGGTGGCGAAGCCATTAAGTGCATCTCTTTCTAATTTCAGCGGCCTGTAAATCTAATTTTGTAATGGATTGCCGAAAAATGTAATGCATGTGCCGCTACCTTTACTTTCCTGCCAATCTGCCAATAATTCCATTTTTTGATACCGATTCTGTCAAAAATATCCACATTTGCAGCCGCTTAAGGGCAATAGTGTCAAAAAAAACCACCAAACACCTCTGGCATAATAGTAGCTACCCCCAGAGCGACCATAGTCACATTCACAACTAAAC
>JABFSY010000070.1 GCA_013140395.1 Cyclobacteriaceae bacterium | reverse complement strand
CTCTCAGTTTTATGCGGCTCCGTTGTATCTTAATCCAGCCTTTGCAGGATCGACTAACCAGAATAGAGTTGGTTTAAATTATCGAAATCAATGGCCCGCTATTGACGCAAACTTTAATACATTTTCTGCTTTTGCGGACTTTTATATTGAAAGTAAGAACAGTGGCGTAGGTATTTTGATCAATAACGATACTGAAGGCGTTTTGGGGTTGCGCTCCATCAGCCTGGCACTTCAATATGCATACGATCTGCAAATCGTAAAGGGCTTATCGTTTCGGCCCGGGTTTCAAGCAGGCATTTATAATCGTTCCATTAATTTCAGCAGACTCACGTTTGGAGATCAACTAGATCCGGCAACGGGTACACTGAGGGCGGGCGCATCTGCAGAGGCGTTGGGAAGTGGTCAATCAATATTTTTCCCGGATATCTCAATGGGTGGCTTACTCTATTCAAAAAACGGATGGTTGGGTTTTGCCGCGCATCATTTAACCGAGCCAAGTCAATCGTTAGTTGGCTCATCGGATAATCTGGCTATGAAACTTTCAGCGCATGCGGGATGGAAATTTTATTTTAAGCCCGGTGAAATGGGAGCAGGCTTTTATTCGAAGCTTCGGGAAAGAAGCATTACACCAACAGTTCAATATCGGCATCAGGGTAAATTTGATCAGATGGATTTAGGGCTCTACTACACATTCGAGCCGCTTATAATTGGCACGTGGTATCGCGGGGTTCCCTTTAAGAGTTTAAATGGAATTGTAAATAACGAGTCCATTGTGTTGCTGGTTGGCTACACCTTAAAAAGTCTTAAAGACGTTTTAAACATCGGCTATAGCTATGATTATACCATTTCAAAATTAGGTCCCGGTAGTGGCGGAGCTCACGAGTTTAGTATCGTTTACTCATGGAATTCACGTGATCCGCGTAAGCCACCGAAAGATAGGCTGGTTATTCCGTGTCCGGATTTTTAACGTCCGCATGATTTACTCTCCGATCATAACGAAGGCACCCCAATAAAACGGGCTCGGGTATTTTTGCTTTAGTTGTGTTTGCGCGATTCTAAAAGCTTCGTGTTTGTTTTCGGAAGTAAGCCAGGCTTTGTAAAACAAAATCATCAGATCTTTCGTAGCCTCATCATCTACACTCCATAGGCTCATGATAATTGATTTTGCCCCCGCAATCTGAAAGGAACGTTGAAGCCCATAAACTCCTTCACCATTTTTCACTGTTCCAAGACCCGTTTCGCAAGCTGACAATACCACCAGATCGGTTTGATCTAGATTCAGATTCATAACTTCATAAGCTGTTAGAATTCCATCTTCATTACCATCCGTGCCGATACCATTGGCAATAAAGTCTCCCGCACCGGCTAGGATGAGTCCGGAACGCAACAGCGGGTTTTCGATGTATTTCTGGAAATTAGATTCATTTGAAAAATCCAAATCCTCAAGGAAAAAACCATGTGTAGCGATATGAAGACTTTTGGGGCTGTCTACGCCTTTTATGAAACTCTCCGTAGCTTGATTTTCGGTTACCGATTGAATAGGTTGATCCGTTGGAAACAACTTGCCAATTTCGTCCACTTCAGTTTTTGTTGCCGGCAATAGTGGAATGCCATCGTCTCCGCGCATGTATCGAAGTAAACCACTTCTTAATCCTCTCTGGTTGCCAGTAGCGGGTTTTGAGTCTTTTTCCTTTTTAGTTGGAGTTGCGTAGATCGGAAAACCAAGAAGGTAGGCTTTTCCTTTTTTATTGGATGCTCGTTGAAGTGCTAAAATATCTTTTGTGTTTGTGACGGGCTGAATAAAAATTTCTTCCAATACTGTCTTTCCTGTTTTTGAATTCTGTAAGGTGTTTAAATTGATTTGGTTATAAACGCCATCGGGTGAAAAATATACTTTTTGCACGCCTTTGAGTGCTGGTTTTAGAAAAGACCAATACTGATGGTAAGAAATACTATCGTCCATCTCGTGTCGAATCGTGTTTCGGTAGTAACTAAGGAATCGATCTTCGATTCGCCCTGCATTTGGCAGCATCACTAATGTCGGATTGTTTTTGGTGTCCTTCGTTACCACTAAGAAAGCATAAACGATTTTTCCAATGAAGCCACCACCTTCATCCGGAGAAAAAGATCTAAACCGAATACACTCAATAGCGGCTTCGCCTGGTTTTAGTTTGCGTTGAATATCTTTCCAGCTAACCTGGGTGGGTTTGAATGTTTTGTTAAATAATTCTGATTTCACAGAAAGATACTTTTCTAAAATATTGGCAGCGGTGTTGATCGAGTCTATTTTGACTTGTGCCTGAATGGGGTTTTCTGAGGTTTGGTTGTGCAGCTTTGCTAGCTGTTCTTTCAGGTTAATCCACTGTTTGTATTGATTGATTAGCTCTTCGTTTTTACTGTTGAGTATGGACTGTCGCACTTTTAGTGTAGCGTACATGGTAAGTGCTTTAGTGCGCAATTGATAGTCATAGACATCTCCGAGCAGGGTTGGCTTATTTATATGCTGCTCGATGGCATAAGAATAGAACTCTTCGAAAGTTAGTTTCAGTTTGCCAAAATAGAATTTGCTCTTTTCCTCCTCGCTTAGCGCTGGAAAGTAATTATCAATTTGGGCAAAATAGTTGTCAAATGTTTTTTTGAAATAGCCTTCCGCTGCCACATAGTCTTTCTTACTCCAGCTAAGTGCCGCCAATTTCCGCGTTACTTCTCCGTAGGCCGGGTGATTCTTGCCAAACAATTTTTCACGAAGTGCCAAGGCTTTGGAAAGTTCTGCTTTAGCTTTTGGGTCTGACGCCTGATAGTAGGCTTGCCCCAGGTTAAAGGTGGCAGTGGCATACAATGCTCCTTCCCCGGTTTTTTCTTTAAAAATGGAAAGCGCGTTTTGATACAACGGCACCGCCTTGGTTATATCGCCCTCGTGCCGATAGGCATTGCCCAAATTGTTCTGCTTAATGCCGTAGGATAAACGATTTTCGCTGTCGTTCTTTAAAATTTCTAACGCATTCAACAAAAGTTGTTCAGCTTGCGGAAAACGCCCCATGTCAACATAGAGATTACCCATATTTGAAAGGGTCGTTGCAAAGTAGGGATGCTTTTCCCCATACTTTTCTCGATCATACTCGCGCACTTCGCGCAAATTCACTTCTGCTTCTTCATAGCGAGCCAATGCCTCTTGCACAATTGCCAGACTATTTAATGCACTCATAAACGATTCCGTTGCTTTTTCATCCTTAACGCCTTTTAGGATGGCGCAAGAATTTGTACGTAACTCTTCCGCTTCTGGGTATCTGCCTTGTTTCATATACAACGATGCCAGGTTGATACTTGAATTCACGGCATTAAGTGAAATCTCGTCTGTTT
>JABFSY010000041.1 GCA_013140395.1 Cyclobacteriaceae bacterium | reverse complement strand
AACGCTGTTTCAAGGCTGGAACGATGATAACATCATTTTGGTAAGTATAATAATAGGGCGAACGAATAAAACTTTCATCAAGCAGATTCAAATACACCACCTCTGTCTCGTTACCATTCTGCCTAATCAGCTTCACTTTCGATCGATCAGCCAATTCACCTAAACCTCCTGCTAAGCCAATGGCTTCCAGCATTGTAACCCGATTTGTTGATAATAAAGTTGTACCCTCCTTGTTAACCTCACCCAGGAACGTAATGCGATAGTTTAATAATCGTACCCTTATGATAGGCGAATTAATACCATAACTTGTAGCTAGTTGGCGTAACTTTTCCTGTGCCTCAAAAACGGTCAATCCTGCTATTTTAAATTTGCCTATTAGTGGTATTGGTACTTCTCCCTTCTCGTCTACCAATTCTCCAATCAATAACGCGTTACCCCCCTGAAATTGAACTGCTCCTAGTTGACTTGCCTGCGTATTAAAAAAATCAAACTCCTTCGCTGTCAAACTCTCAAAACGAATGGAGACTATGTCATTCGACTGAATCTTGTAAACAAACGTGTCGATCGAATACGAACGAACAATGCTATCAATTGGCAACGTTTTGCTGGCAACATCATTTTTTTGCAGAAGTGTTACCTTTTTATTGGAGACGCACGAAGAAAAAACAACAATTGAAAAGGATAAACAGAGTATTAGTCGCATTGTCAGTCTAAAAAACTAGGTGTAAAAGTAAAATTCGACATCTTAGATTACTAAAATTGCGGATTAATCGCGAAAATTAGGGAAAATATCCGTCTGGTCATGAAAATATTTAAAGTCATCCTTTCGACTTCACTGTGCATATCATTGATCTACCTGTTAAACAATAGCTGGAACTTCGGCTCGCCCATTCCACCACTAGGAAAATTTGTGGATCCTTTTCATGGCTTCTGGCAAAATGCAGAGACAGGCAAGGTGAGCGATCAGCAGGTAAATCTTCCGGGCTTGAAAGACAAAGTAACAGTCGTCTATGATAGTGTCCTTATCCCCCATCTCTATGCCAGCAATAACTCCGATCTCTACTATGCTCAAGGGTATGTCACGGCTCAGCATCGGTTGTGGCAGATGGAATTTCAAACGCACGCTGCAGCGGGTAGAATTTCAGAGATTGCCGGTGCGGCTGCTCTCGATTTTGACAGAAACCAGCGCAGATTGGGAATGGTACTTGGAGCCGAGAACAGCCTAAAAATGATCAAAGCCGATCCAGAAATAGAAGAAGCAGTCAAGGCATACACAGCGGGGATAAACGCTTACATCAACCAATTGAATGATGAAAAACTTCCAATCGAATACAAATTGATGGGCTACAGACCCGAGCCTTGGACGGAACTGAAGGTAGGCTTGTTTCTGATGAACATGGCAAAAACGCTCAATTCGGGTGAAAATGATATTGAGTTAACAAATGCGTTAAAGGTTTTTGGGAAAGAAACTCTTGATCTTCTCTTCCCCGATCGCGAACCAGTCAGTGACCCCATCGTAGATAATGAAGGAGGCTGGAAGTTCAAGCCAGTGACCCTTGACTCGATTCCTGCTATTGAACCTATCGAAGTTGTTTCTATTAAACCAGTAGAAAAACAACCCAAGAATATTGGAAGCAACAACTGGGCAGTGAGTGGTAAAAAAACAGCTAGCGGCTCACCCATCTTATGCAGTGATCCACACCTCGGTTTGACGATGCCTTCCATTTGGTATGCGATTCACTTGAACGCCCCAGGTATTAACACAATGGGTGCTTCATTTCCAGGATCGCCTTGTGTGATCATCGGCTTTAATGATTCAATTGCTTGGGGTCCCACAAACGCCCAGCGTGATCTGGTGGATTGGTATAAGATCACATTCAAAGACAACACAAAAAATGAATACTTGAGCGATGGGCAATGGAGAGCAACCAAAAAAAGAATAGAGAAGTTCTCGATCAAAGGCAAGCCAGACTTCTATGATACGATCGTACTCACCCATCTTGGCCCAGTGACCTATGATGAATCGTACCATGGAGATAAACAAAATAAACATTATGCCTACCGATGGATTGCCCACGATGGGGGTAACATCTTGCGTACCTTCTATGAGTTTAACCGGGGTAACAACCATGGCGACTACATGAAAGCGCTTGATCATTATTACTTCCCCGCGCAAAATTTCGCTTTCGCCTCCGTGGCAGGAGATATCGCCATTCGCATTCAAGGCAAGTATCCGGTTCGCAGAAAAGACGAAGGAAAGTTTGTGTTGGATGGATCAAAGACCTCCTCTGAGTGGAAGGCTTTTATCCCCTTTGACCAAAATGTGATGATCAAAAATCCCGAGCGAGGTTTTGTTAGTTCGGCTAATCAGTATCCCGTGGATGGCAGCTACCCATATTTTGTCCATTCCAGTCAGTGGGAGCATTATCGGAATAGACGAGTAAATAGAGTGTTGAGTGAAATGAATAGCATCACTCCTCAGCAAATGATGCAATTGCAAAACGACAACTATAATATTCAAGCTGAAGAATACCTTCCTCTATTACTTGATGGTGTCAAATCATTCACATTGACGGAAGATGAAAAGAAGGCTGTTGAGTTGGTGAAAGCATGGAATTACACCAACGATGCAGAAGGAACTGCGCCCTCTTATTTCGAAGCCTGGCTGGAAGAATTACAATTGTCGATATGGGACGAAATGGTAGATAGCAAAGTTAGCCTACCAAAGCCTTCTGAATACATGACTTGGTGGTTATTGAAGAACAATCCAGACCTTTCTTTTTATGATCACCAAAAAACGCCTGAAAAAGAAACCAAAAATGATATCATCAAAATGGGCCTTCAACGGGCCATTGAACGCATCAACAAATGGGAAAAAGACCATGGTAGAAAAGCAGATTGGGCATACTTTAAAGATTCATTTGTTCGTCATTTGCTTCGACTGGAGCCTTTTAGTGTACACGCCATCAACGGTGGAAACCCCAACACACTAAACGCATCACGCGGAGGATGGGGCCCCAGCTGGCGGATGGTGGTGAGTCTCGAAAAAACAGGAATAAAAGCGTGGGGAGTTTATCCAGGTGGACAGTCCGGCAACCCCGGAAGCCCTTATTATGATAACTTCATTGCTCCATGGGAGAAAGCGCAGCCTCTCCGCCTAAAATTTGAAGGGACGCCATCGGCACTAACCTCATCTGCTCTATTTACAACCACTTTAACACCTGCCTCAAAATGAAATTTCTTATTCAAATTATAGCTACCATCATCGTCTGCTTTTTACTTCAAACTTTTTTGCCATGGTGGACGTTGGCCATCGGAGCGCTGGCTGTATCGTTCATAGCTGGTAACAAAGCAGGCGTTTCTTTTGTCGC
>JABFSY010000411.1 GCA_013140395.1 Cyclobacteriaceae bacterium | reverse complement strand
AGAGACAGCAGCAGTTACCGCAGCAACAGTTGGTTCCAACGCAGATTTATCCAACGTGAACTTGATTGCATCCGCAGCAGCTGTAGATCGCAAGTAGTACATACCTGTCTTCAATCCTTTTTTCCATGCATAGAAATGCATAGAAGTCAACTTACCGAAGTTGGGATCTGTTAAGTGGATGTTCAAACTTTGGCTTTGACAGATATATGCACCGCGGTCGGCACTCATGTCAATGATCGCCTTCTGCGAAATCTCCCAAACTGTTTTATAGATGTCCTTAATATTTTGTGGTATCTCAGGAATAGACTGTACAGAGCCATTCGTTGAAATCAACTTTTGGCGCATAGTCTCACTCCACAAACCGGCACTGATCAAGTCCTTCATCAAATGCTTATTCGCAATAATGAACTCTCCTGATAAAGTTCTGCGTGTGTAAATGTTTGAGGTATAAGGTTCAAAGCACTCGTTGTTTCCTAAAATTTGGGAAGTAGAAGCAGTTGGCATGGGAGCAAGCAAGAGTGAGTTGCGCGCGCCATGCTGTTTCACTTCGCGTTTCAAATTTTCCCAATCCCAACGTCCGCTATCAGGTGTTACACCCCACATGTCAAATTGGAAAATTCCTTTTGAGATGGGCGAACCTTTGAAAGTTTCGTAGGCGCCATCTTTCTTAGCTAATTCCATAGAAGCTTCCATGGCAGCGAAGTAGATGGTTTCGTGGATGTCTTTATTCAAGCCACGAGCTTCCGGAGAATCGAATGGCATGCGTAATAGAATAAATGCATCCGCCAATCCTTGTACACCAATACCGATCGGGCGATGGCGCATGTTTGAGTTCTTGGCTTCAATCACCGGATAATAGTTGACGTCAATTACTTTATTCAGATTACGGGTAATCACCTTGGTGATTTCATACAACTTTTGGTGATCGAATTTTCCGTCTTCGGTTACAAATTTAGGTAATGCAATAGAGGCCAGATTACAAACCGCTACTTCATCAGGTGATGTGTATTCGATAATCTCGGTACACAAATTACTTGACTTGATGGTACCCAAATGCTTTTGGTTCGATTTGCGGTTAGCAGCATCTTTATAAAGCATATAAGGTGTTCCCGTTTCGATCTGAGCTTCTAAGATCTCAAACCAAATATCCTGTGCCTTTACTTGTTTGCGATATTTGCCTTCTTTCTCATATTTCTCATACAAGCGCTCAAAATCTTCGCCCCAGCAATCGGCTAAACCCGGTGCCTCATTCGGGCAGAACAAAGACCACATTTCGTTGTCTTCGATGCGCTTCATGAACAAATCCGGAATCCACATGGCATAGAAAAGATCGCGCGCACGCATTTCTTCTTTGCCGTGGTTTTTCTTCAATTCTAGGAAATCAAAAATATCGGCATGCCAGGGCTCTAAATAAATAGCAAAACTGCCTTTGCGCTTGCCACCGCCTTGGTCAACATAACGTGCTGTCATGTCGAAGTTTCTCAACATGGGCACAATGCCGTTGGATGTACCACCGGTTCCTTTAATATAAGAGCCTTTTGCACGCACATTGTGAATGCTAAGACCAATACCGCCAGCGGATTGCGAAATCTTAGCAGTTTGTTTTAACGTGTCATAGATGCCATCAATGCTATCGTCCTTCATCGTAAGCAAGAAACAAGACGAAAGCTGAGGCTTTGGTGTGCCGGCATTGAAGAGTGTAGGAGTGGCGTGAGTGAACCACTTCTCCGATAACAAATTGTAGGTTTCAATGGCTGCAGGAATATCTTCACCATGGATACCGATCGCTACACGCATTAATAAATGCTGAGGGCGTTCAACTACTTTGCCATCCACCTTCATCAAGTACGAACGTTCCAAGGTTTTAAATCCAAAGAAGTCGTAGCTAAAGTCCCGGTCATACAATACAGCTTCGTCTAGCTCAGCCGCATTTTCATGAATTACCTTCCAGGTTTCTTTTGAAATCAGTGGGGCGTTTTCGCCTGTTTTAGGATCCACATAGGTGTACAGTCGCTTCATGGTGTTCGAGAAGGACTTACTAGTCACTTTGTGCAAGTTAGAAACCGCGATACGCGCAGCCAACTTGGCAAAATCAGGATGCCTGGTGGTCATCGAAGCGGCAATTTCCGCTGCGAGGTTGTCCAGTTCTACGGTGGAAACACCGTCATACAAGCCATTGATAACTTTCATCGCCACCTCTACCGGGTTGACAAATTTGGGATCTAAACCGTAGCAGAGTTTTTCAATGCGGGCAGTGATTTTATCAAACTTCACGGACTCCCGGTGTCCGTCACGTTTTAATACGAGCATGTTAATAAAGGGTGTAAGGGTTGTATAAAAACTAGTTTAAAAAATGGTGAAACGAATGTATCAAAAATCTTCATTGAGTGAAAACTTTGGCGATGTTTCTTTTTCCATACTGTTCATCACGCCAGCTTTTTGGTATTCGGCTACTCTTTTTTCGAAGAAATTGGTTTTTCCACGCAAAGAGATCATGTCCATAAAGTCGAACGGATTAGTAGCACCATAAACTTTCTTGCCTACTAACTCGTCCAATAAACGATCTGCAACAAATTCAATATACTGACGCATTTGAGCTGCATTCATGCCAATTAAATTGACCGGCAACGCATCGGTGACAAATTCTTTCTCAATTTCCACGGCATCTTTAATAATTTCTATCACTTTCTCTTCAGGCAACTTGTTCACCACGTGCTTGGTGTACAAATGGCACGCAAAATCACAATGCAAACCTTCATCGCGGGAGATCAGCTCGTTGGAGAAAGTTAAGCCGGGCATCAGGCCACGCTTCTTCAGCCAGAAGATTGAGCAAAACGATCCGGAAAAGAAAATCCCCTCTACCGCTGCAAAGGCAACCAATCTTTCCTGAAAACTTCCTTGGTCGATCCAACGCAGCGCCCAGTCTGCTTTTTTCTTCACGCAGTCCATCGTTTCAATGGCGTGAAAAAGTTTGTCTTTCTCTTTTGGATCTTTAACGTAGGTATCTATTAATAAAGAATACGTTTCCGAGTGAATGTTCTCAATCGCAATTTGAAAACCATAAAAAAACTTGGCTTCTGTATATTGTACTTCACCCACAAAGTGTTCAGCCAGGTTTTCATTCACGATGCCATCGCTGGCTGCAAAAAAGGCCAGCACATGAGTAATGAAGTGACGCTCTCCATCGTTTAGGTTGAGCCAATCTTTCATATCCTGCCCCAGATCAATTTCTTCGGCCGTCCAGAAACTGGCTTCGGCCTGTTTATAGTACTTCCAGATGTCGTGTTGGCGGATGGGGAAGAGAACGAATCGATCTTTGTTCTCCTTTAAGATAGGTTCTTCGCGTAAAGGTTGGGTCATTTAGGTAAGGTGGTTAG
>JABFSY010000039.1 GCA_013140395.1 Cyclobacteriaceae bacterium | reverse complement strand
CTGCGATCCATTAGAACTACGAGAAGATTCTCAATTGGGAATTCCCGGATTGCTACAGGCCGTGCGAAAAGGAAATGTGTCGGTTGCCAATCCGCTGGGAAGTAGCGTATTAGAAAACATCGGCCTGATGGCCTTCTTACACGGAGCGTTCAAGTACTTCCTCAATGAAGATCCAATCATCCCTATGATCGCTACGTGGTGGTGCGGGCAGAAAAAAGAAATGAATCACGTCATTGATAACCTGGATAAGCTGGTGATTAAAACCACTGAGCGAATGAGTGGCTTTCAAACCGTGATGGGAAGTCAGCTTTCAAGATCAGAAAAAGACGACCTGATTCGAAAAATAAAATTCGAACCATTCCGCTATGTAGGTCAGGAGGAAGTCCATTTCTCCACATCACCCGTTTTTACAAAAGAAAAACTTGAGCCGCGCTACACTGTGCTTCGAACCTATCTGGTAGGTGGTAAAAATGAATACGAAATGATGCGTGGAGGGCTGGCTCGTTGCTCACCCGAAAAAGGAAGCTTTCTTGTTTCCAATCAGGATGGAGGAATTTCAAAAGACACATGGGTGGAGTCAACAGTAAAAAACACGACACCGAGTGTGCTGCACCAAGCTCCCGATATGAAGCGAAAAGCTGTATTGCCCAGTCGCACGGCAGAAAATTTATTTTGGGTAGGCCGTTATACGCAGCGAGTCATTCGCACTTCGCGTTTTTTGCGAATTGTGCTCAGGCACCTTACACAAAAAGGATACATACACCAGGGCAGCGATTCAGAATCATTACTAATATTATTACAAGCAACAACCCATCTCACCTACTCTTACCCGGGATTTGTGGAAGAAGCCGATGAGGTTTTAAAAGATCCGCTTCGAGAAATACATCAGTTAATTTGCAATCCCAATCGCGCTGGAAGCATCTTATTTACGCTGAACAATTTACTAAAGTCGATGTACGCTGCGCGCGATCGATGGACCATTGACAGTTGGCGAATTATTGATGAAATCGAAAATGTAAAAAGAAGAATTGCTGCCGTAGAACCGGATGGCATTCGACACGTGCTAACTCTACTTGATCTATTAACAGGTGGTCTGTTATCTTTTTCAGAAATGACACGTCAGAGCATGTACCGAAGTGATGGGCGAGTGATGTACCGCATGGGACAACTCATTGAGGAAATTCAAGTAGAATTAGTTCAATACCGATCTATCCTCTCCTTCCAATATGACGAAAGCACCGAATTTCAATTGTTAGAAGCGTTATTACTCAGTAACCAAAACCTGATCACCTATCGCTCTGTCTACCGAACGTACTTAAGTGCTGCACCCACCGTGGATCTTCTATTCTTAAATAGTCAGAATCCGACTTCTGTTTTGTCCCAGTTAGAAGGAGTGTTAAAATATGCTCGTATCCTTGCACAGAAAGAACGAGGTGGGGATGATAATGAAATTTCGCGATTGGTTTTCGAGTGCTATAGTTCAGTTCGATTGATGAACATTGATGCCTTGATGGAAACGGAAAAAGACTCTAACTACCGAAAAGGGTTTGATGAATTCTGCGGTACGCTGCAAAAACAAATGGCACAAGTTTACACCAAATTGAGTGCTACTTATTTTAGCCATTCTACTTACCAGCAACAAGGCAGTAAAGATGGCTTTCAATTCGAAATATAGATGCGCTACAAAATCCGGCATACGACAGAATACAAGTACCAGGAATTGGTGACGACCGGACATAACCGATTGTGCCTGGTTCCGTTAAACAGCGATGAGCAAAGTCTGCTGTCTTCAGATGTCAAAATTTCTCCCACGCCAGATGAACAGACTTACGTCACCGACTTTTTTGGCAACACATTGTTGTTTATTTCGATTTACAAAGAACATGACCACCTAACCATCCAGTCTGAAAGTACGCTGGATATTCAAAGCCGAATCAATGCGGAGCGGGCGTACAATTCTACCATTCTATGGCATGACGTAGTTAGCCAACTTTCGGCAAATGGTGACACGTATGCAGACATCATTCAATATACACTACCATCACTCTATATTCCTTCAAGTGAAGAAATCAGAGCCTTTGCTGCCGATTGCTTTCAGGAAAATACCAGTTTATGGAATGGGTGCCAGACATTGATGAACAAAATATTTAAACACGTTGAATTCAAGGCTGGCTTCACTACCGTAAATACCCCTGTAGAATCAGTATTGAAACTACGCAAAGGAGTATGTCAGGATTTTGCGCATTTGATGATCGCGTGTTTGCGAAACATCGGTTTACCAGCTCGCTATGTGAGCGGGTACTTGGAAACATTTCCCCCACCTGGAAAAGAGAAGTTGGTAGGATCTGATGCCTCACATGCCTGGGTAGCTGTCTATTTTCCGGATCTTGGATGGGTAGAATTTGACCCAACCAATTGCATTCTTGCCTCTCATACTCACCTGACGATTGCCTTTGGCCGAGATTATTTTGATGTCGCCCCTATTAAGGGAATTGTTTTTAGTTCAGGGAACCAAACGCTAAGTGTTAAAGTAGACGTAGAGCGCATGGCAGGCTAAAATAATGGCGCATGGGGAACTTCGCCATCGTATTAAAGGTTGAGGCTACTATTTGACTTTCTTTCAAAAGAGCGATTAATTCAACAAAAAGAAGGTTTTTTGCTAAAATTAATTACCCGGGGTGACGTAAATCACCAAGATTCTTTTAGACGATGCTTACATTTGCGCAATATTAACTGATCTAAAATCCTATGTTTTTTCAGCACGTATACGATAAGTCGCTCGCTCAGGCCAGCTATTTTATTGGTTGCCAAAAAGAAGGTGTCGCCATGGTGATTGACGCCAAGCGTGATGTGGATACCTACCTCGAAATTGCGAAGCAAAACAAAATGAAAATCACGCATATCGCAGAGACGCACATCCATGCGGATTTTTTAGCCGGATCGAGGGAACTCGCAAAACTAACAGGTGCTGAGTTGTACTTATCAGATGAAGGTGGCGAGGGCTGGCAATATGAATTTCCCCATGTGGGGCTGAAGGATGGTAGTGTTATCAAAGTGGGCAATCTCACTTTGAAAGTAATGCATACACCGGGGCACACTCCTGAGAGTATTAGTTTTCTACTAACCGACAATCCTGCGAGCAAAGAACCAGTGATGTTATTCACAGGCGATTTTGTTTTTGTGGGTGATGTGGGTCGCCCTGATCTACTGGAGAAAGCTGCAGGGTTCGCAGGCACAAAAGAAGCCGGTGCAAAGGAGATGTACCAATCGATTGCCAAATTCAACGCACTACCCGATTTCGTTCAGGTTTGGCCAGGGCACGGAGCCGGTTCGGCTTGCGGAAAAGCTTTGGGTGCAGTTCCCAGCTCCACCGTTGGATATGAAAAAGTTAGAAATTGGGCGTTTCAATATCCCAAAGATGAAAATGGATTTGTAAAATACCTGTTGGAAGATCAGCCAGAGCCACCCAAGTACTTCGCGATGATGAAGAAGTTGAACAAAGTAGATAGGCCATTACTTACTGATATTCCAAAATTGAAAAAATTGAGCAATGCCGAATTCAAGGCAGCATTCGATAAAGGAATTAAGTTGATTGACGCCCGTAATAAAGTCGATTTCGCGGCCGGCTTTATTCCAGGCAGCATCAACATACAAGGCAATAATGCTTTCGCTACATGGGCCGGTTGGTTTTTGAAATACGATGAACCCTTTATGCTTCTCGCGGATGAAAATCAATTAGATGATCTTACCCGAAAACTCATGCGCATTGGGCTCGACAATATTTATGGTTATATCGAAAGCGCAACACCTTGGATCGAATTAGGCGGAATGCTGGAAAAAAGCAATGTCATCAGTTTGGAAGAGTTCAAACACCTTTATACCAACAACAATATTCAGTTGGTTGATGTGCGGGGCGCTTCCGAATTCAATGCTGGTCATATTAAAGGAGCCACTAATATTTTTGTCGGCACGTTGGGTGAAAATCTGAATCAACTAAATAAAGACAAACAAATTGTGATTCAATGTCAATCGGGCGATCGAACAGCCATCGCCTATTCTCTACTGGCGAAATACGGATTTAAGAATGTGAAGAACTACGGAGGCGGAATGAACGAGTGGGTAAATGAAGGTAATCCGGTGGTTACGGAAAATTAATCCCTGTTCTCGTTTGCGTATTATTTAAACAATGAAACTCGCTATGAAGATTCTGAATGATTGGCGGATATTGTTACTTGTTTCATGTACGCTCGGACTAGCGCCTTTCTTTCCTGAGCCACACATTTGGGGCAAACTAAAATGGATTGCAGGTGGAGGTGTGGGTATGCACCGAATCGATTGGCTTGACGCGCTGCTTCATGGATTACCTTGGATTTTGTTGCTTCGTCTTTTTTTGATTCGAGCTCTGCAATGGTATAAAACAAAGTAATCCTTTCAACATACAAGTTGATGGTGTCCTATAAATTGAATCTCATCATTGTCATTTCTTGTTGAATAAGTCTGGAAAGAATATGAAAGTCAGATTTGTCTAGTTTTTCGTTGGTCATTTGCTCAACGGCTCGCTGAAATAGCGCGTCAAGTTTTTTTACTTTCTGGTCTGGTGCCAATTCTTTGTCCGATCGTATTTCAAGAAAATCGAGAAAGTATTTGTCTACCTGTTCTTTTTTCCTTTTTGCTAAATGGTTTCTAATAGCTTGCACCGCACCAAAGATCACCGCCACAATCGATAATATGAGTGCAATCGCATCGGCATATTTTTCCAAGAATGTTGGTTGCTCCCTTCTTAGATAAGAAGTTGTGCCGATATGCAAAGGAAACAAAAGCGCGTTCTGATCAAACGATTCATTAATTGACTGATACATAATGTCATTATGCACCAACTCTAATTTGTTCTGAAAAATAACTCTTGCTAGTTCGTAAACGAATTCTCACCAATCTCCTGATTGGCTACCAACACGGCTTCCGTTGCAATGGTATTGATTCGGATCGATCTGCGATTTCCGGGAATGGACGGAAGAGTGTAGGGTTTTAGTGCTGGGTCATTTAATGTCAGAAACTCAATCCAATTCTGCTTAAAAGAAAATGGATGCCAACCTTCTTTGAGAAACTTCTCAGCTCTTGCTCCATAGAATGTGCCCCAGAACACAATGACATCCGGACTATCTTCAAATGCTACCAGTCGAGTTCCCTTGATCTCCGCTCTTTTCAAAAAGCGCTCGAAATTCAATTGTGCTTCTCCTACCAGTACTTCGATGCCCACTCTTTTATTTTCAAACAATTCTTTTGCTGTTGTTGTGTCGGGCATCTGATTCTTTGAAAAGGCAAAGAACAAGCGTGTAGTCAAGGGCAATACAGTGCGCAGCCTCCCCGTTTCACTGCCAAGGATTTCAGAAACGGCCACGCTGTGGTTATTAATAAAGGCAAGATCAGCCTCCCCTCTTGCCACCTTCTGATTTGCCTCTATCGAACTTACCGCTTTGATCACCTCGATCCGAAACCCTTTGCTTTCCAAGAAAGGTTTCAGATGGCCTTCCATATAATTGTAGAAATAATCGTTCTCGGGTATAGCAAGTCGAAAATCTTTTTTGGGTTTTGCAATATCACATCCGCCCTGAATGAATAGAAATGCCAGCAAGGCAAAGGTTAACTTTGTTTTCATTGTTTGATAAGTCTGTCGAATAGTACCTCGCAAAAGAATTCTAAATATAATTCAAAATTCTTACGATGGATAGTTGCACAATTCGAAAAAAGGTTCCTGTTCTTGAATTTTTTGAATTGGCGCTTAACCTAGTTAACAACTTGAGACGGAGCGACAATAAAGTTAGTCGCATTTCTAACTTGAAGATTTTGCCGAAAGCTAAATCCAAACTGATTTTTGCCCCTTCCGTCATCTGGAATAAATGTGAATCGTAATTCCATCGTCCCAAAAATCAAATTTTCGTTTCTTGTACGCACACCGCCATTTAGGCCAACAATCACTGGTACTTGTTCTTTACAAACCAAACAATTCGTTTGCACACCGTCTATGCCAATGAAAGGCGCAAAGCGAAACCCTGCCAAAGAAAAAGGCGTGTAGAGCGTAGTTTCAATTTTTGCAAACACTTGACGTGTACCTAAAATACTGTCGCCAACAAAACCAAAAACCTGTCGATTGTTAACGGAGAGAAACTGGCTGGTCGTTTTGTTGAACAAAGCGGTATACCCACCGCCTACAAATGTTCGAAGTTTAGATTTACCTGTATTACGAGCACGCGTATAGAAAGAGGCTGCGGCCTTTACCAACACATCCTCGCTTTTCTCTTGTACAAACCCACCGGATTCCAATTTGATTTCGTAAAAATCACCACGCTTGCTTGCCCGAAGGTAGTCGATCTTAACACCACCGTAGGGTCGCTCTTTGCCAAGCAGCGTGAGATACCCCATGGCAACGGACACACTAACACCAATGGGAATATCTTCCGTACGACCAAAACCAACTACATACCTTGTCTTGAAATAGTTTTTTCGATAGAAAGTAAGCTCTGCCATTAGACCACTACTGCTTGCATAGCGAACCTGTTCACGAATTACTTCTTGTGCGGGCCGCTGAGAAAAAAAGTTGTCGAAATAGCGAACAGCCAAAAAATAGCGATTGCGATTTGCAAACTGGCTCTTGACGCCTAGGTTGTAACCAGCCCATGTATCAACCAACTGGTATTTATAATTTAAAAAAGTAGAATCAGGTCGACTGAAAACATTGCGCGACCAATTGTTGCTGACTTCTAAACCACCTGCTAGACGAGAATAAGGCGACACCAACGGCCTGTTTAGCCTGACGAAATACGCATACTCATTTTCAGATCCCAAACTAACCCCGTTGTTTAGTTCCGTATAGGCTACCTCCAAATTGGCAAGACTACCGAATAAGCTACTCTTCTGATATTGCAAGGAATACCCAAACCGAGGGTCACGTCCAGGGTCAAGTTTACCGGAGAATTGAAATCGTTGTCCGCCTCCGGCTAAGTTGGCATCGTACAAAGAAAACTCAGGTGCTGTTGGTGACCCACCCAAACTGCCCCCTAAACTGAACACATCGCGGGTGACGACCATGATGTCCACCGAGTCGGTTCCTTCTATTGGTGATACGACCATTCGCGCATCTAAAATAAAATCTAAGCTTCGCAAAAAGCGTTCATTATCCGCCAACAAGAACGGATTGAGTGGTTTGTTTTTGTAGACAAACAAGTGCTTGCGAATAACATTTTCTTTGGTTTGAGTATGCAGTGAATTCGCTATCCTGCTGACGGTCATATTCACGCGCTTGGTGGTGTCGTAAACCGAGCGATCCAAGCCGATAAAATCTATATCTATCTTTCGGACGATTCTATTTGCGTAACTGTCAAAGTTTGAACTACTCAACTCGTTTTTGATGGTATCATTCGGTGAAGTGGATATGAGAGCGAGTCCTTTCTTCAACGCTTTGCGTGTTGCTGAAATTTGTCGGGATGAGTCCCTCCTGCCCTGCGCAAAAAGCGGTTGCGAAAAAAGGCCTAATAAAAACAGGCAACAAATTAGTTTTGAGTTCAGAAGGATAGTTTGTTACGGAAGTGGCACTCACTCCGAAGTAAAGATAATTCTAATAGTAGCAACGATAAAAACACCGAAAATCCAGAATTCAAATCTACTTCAGTTTTTTGATGTGTTCATTTTTGAACATCTTTGTACGCCAAGGAACAAAGTGTACCAGTAAAACCGCATTTTCGGACACTTCTTGCATTGGCACAATTTTTCCTATTCAAAGGTACTAAACCTAACCTACTGTGAACGAAGCCGGCAAAATATTGATGATTGATGACGATGAAGACGTCCTTTTAGCGGCCAAAATGCTATTGAAGAAATCGAATCATCAGGTCATCATTGAAAAGAATCCCAACAAAATTCCGTTCCTCCTCAACAACGATACCTACGATGTGATTTTGCTTGACATGAACTTCAGCAAAGACACCACAAGTGGCAAAGAAGGTTTTGAGTGGCTAAAAGTAATCAAGGAAAGAGAGCCGGAAGCTGTAGTCATTATGATCACCGCTTTTGGAGATGTAGAAATGGCAGTGCGCGCGTTGAAGGAGGGCGCTACCGATTTTGTGCTCAAACCGTGGCAGAACGAGAAATTGATCGCTACTATATCAACTGCTATCAAGCTGAAAAAATCGTACAATGAAGTGGATAAACTTCGGAAAGCCAAAGAAATGCTGGAAGAGCAAATCAGTCAGCCCTTTCGAGATATTATTGGCAATAGCACCGCCATCAAAGACGTCTTTTCGCTGATTGATAAAGTAGCCAAAACAGACGCCAACATTTTAATACTTGGTGAAAATGGAACGGGAAAAGAGCTGGTCGCTCGCGCAATCCATCAAAAATCGCTGCGCAAAGATCAATCTTTTGTGGCCGTTGATATGGGTGCCGTTACCGAAACCCTTTTTGAAAGTGAGTTGTTCGGTCATAAGAAAGGATCGTTCACCGATGCGCGCGAAGATCGACCCGGTCGTTTTGAATTGGCAAATGGTGGCACACTGTTTCTGGATGAGATTGGAAACTTAAGCATGAGTCTGCAAAGCAAATTATTAAGCGCTTTGCAATCCCGACAAGTGACTCGCGTAGGCTCTAATCAACACATTGATGTTGACATTCGCTTGATATGTGCGACCAATATGCCCCTGCACCAAATGGTGAAAGAAGGAAAGTTTCGCCAGGATTTACTCTATCGCATCAATACAGTAGAACTGACCATTCCTCCCTTGTGCGAGCGAATTGATGATATCCCTATGTTGGCCAATCACTTTTTGAATTATTATTCGAAGAAATACAGAAAGGACGTACTGACAATTTCCCCAGAAGCCCTCAATAAATTAAAAAAATATGCCTGGCCGGGGAACGTACGCGAATTACAGCACGCCATCGAGCGGGCGTTGATCATGGCCGACTCTCCCACGCTGCAGGAAAGTGATTTCCTTTTTAGTCGAAAAGGAAACGAAGCACAGGCAAGTGACACCTTAAATCTGGACGAGGTGGAAAAATCAGCCGTCATCAAAGCCATACAGCTCCACAACGGAAATATTTCCAAGGCGGCCGATGAACTAGGTCTCACTCGCGCATCGCTCTACCGAAGGATGGAGAAATATGGAATTTAACTGGCGCTCGCCATTAGTCACCCGTGTTGCCATCTTGGTTTTCACCATCTTCGCCTTTACGGTTATACTCGATGGAAAAGACACGAGCATTTTTTTGGCGCTTGCGCTACTGGCAGCCATTGGGTTTCAGGTCTCTCAACTAGTCAAGGTAGTAGAACGCCCTACACAAGATGTCAATTCTTTTTTAGATGCCATCAAATTTGACGACCTCTCTTCGTCTTTTAAAACTGAAAGCCCGGACCCAACGGTACAAAAGTTGCATCGGGAAATGAATGAAGCGCTTGGAAAATTGCGCCAGTCCCGAAAGGAAAAAGATTCCGAATACCAATTCTTTAAAAATATTGTCCAACATGTGGGGATTGGAATTCTTACGTTCAAGCGTGATGAAACAATCCAGATCATCAACAACGCAGCCAAGCGACTTCTACGAATAGACAAGGCAGACCGACTCCACGATCTGAGAGACGTAAGCGAAGATATGGTGGAAGCTTTTCTAAAACTAAAAACGGGCGGCCGCGAGCTGGTACGCGTTAAGAATGGGGATGAAACTATTCAGTTGTCCATTTATGCCATTGAACTCACCCTGCGCGGAGAAGAAGTGAAGTTGATCTCCATGAGTAATATCCAAAGCGAATTGGAGGAAAAAGAAATGGAGGCTTGGCAAAATCTGGTGCGGGTACTGACGCATGAGATTATGAATTCTGTAACACCCATTTCCTCATTGGCTGGCGTGGTAGAAGAAGAATTGCACCGAAAACTTTTAGCGAACGAGCTGAACATGGAAAAAGAGGAAGCAGAAGATATGCATCTTTCTATCCAGACAATCAGCAGACGCAGTGAAGGGCTCATTAAGTTTGTAAAAGAATTTAGGAGCCTTACCCATATCCCCAAACCAAAATTGGCCGAAGTTTGCATCCGTCCGCTACTGGATGAACTCGCGATGCTGCACAAGAAAGAACTTGCCGATAACAATATTATAATTTCAGTTGCCGTAGAGCCAGACACCCTCTGCATTCAAGCTGATAAAACGTTAATTGAGCAGGTTCTTATTAACCTAATTAAAAATGCCATTCAGGCTTTTGGCGAAAAGCTGGATAAGAAAATAATGCTGTCTAGCTATGTCAATGAAAACGGAGGGGTAATTGTTTCCGTAAAAGACAACGGAACGGGTATTGAACCCGAAGCGCTGGAAAAGATTTTCATCCCTTTTTTCTCTACGAAAAAGACCGGCTCTGGCATAGGCTTAAGTCTCTCCAAGCAAATCATGCGGCAGCACGAAGGCAACATTGCTGTGAAGTCGGTTTTGGGGGAAGGAACAGAGTTTTTGCTTAGATTTTGAGGGGTTTTAAAACTACTTGAATCAAAAGATTTTTTTAGCTTTGGTGCTTCTAACTGAAGTACATGCAAGACGTTGAAAAGAAAGTAACCTCCATTCTCACCGAAAAATTAGGCGTACCCAGTTCTCAGATTACTACCGATGCAAGTTTTGTGAAGGACCTAGGTATTGACTCCCTTGACTATGCGGAATTAGTAATGGAATTTGAGCAAACCTTTGATATCAAGATCCCCGATTCCGATGCTGAAAGCATGCAAACCATTGGGCAAGCCGTTATTTACATTGAATCAAAATTAGCCAAATAGCTAGCGTTTCCTTTCTTCAGGTCGCTCAGCTAATTCAAAATTGTTGCAAAAACGTTTCATTGTAGAGGCCTGTTTTTCAAGAAAAGGGGAAAAAGAATGCGTGCTTTTTAAGGCGGAATAATACCAGCCATTCTGGTTTTCATTCCAAAAAACGATGTATCGTTCCAAGGAAATCGTCAAGATATCTTGATCATAAATCTCCTCTCCATCTTTATCAAGGAGACCGGTGAATTGAAGTAGGATATGATCCTTTTTCACCAATTCTCCCTTACTGCACTCGATACTATTCAAGCGCATCAACAAGCGATGTTCGCTGTCCCAAGCTTTAAACTTGATTTTTCTGGGTTTGAATTCGTTCATTGATCATATCAATTTAATATCCCACCATAATCGAGATCGATCGCATTAATTATCTTTGACCTCTCATGAGCGAAAATAAGAAGGTATTGTTCATTATCAATAGGTTTTCCGGTGGTGTTTACCGACCATCTATTGAAGGCCGTATCATCGATTTCTGTGCGTCAAAGAAAATGGAGTGTTCAATAGAGTTTACCCAGGCTCGCGGACACGCCATTGAGTTGGCACGAAATGCTTCACAGAACAATGAGTTTACCGCAGTGTTCGCGGTAGGTGGCGATGGCACCGTGAACGAAGTGGCGCAGGGGCTTGTGGGTACGAAGACTCCGATGGGCATTTTGCCAAATGGGTCGGGCAATGGATTGGCCAGACACCTGCAACTACCCATGGATTTCAAGCGTTCGCTAGAGCTAATCGACTCGCAGGAAATTATCGACATGGACACCTTTTTAGTCAATGGAATGCTGTCGGTTAATGTTTCAGGAGTCGGCTTCGATGGTCATGTAGCGAGTCTATTTGGCAAAAATGGAATGCGTGGATTTTTCGGATACTCCAAACTGGTAATCAAAGAATTTTTCAGTTTCCATGAATTTGATTTCGAGGCTAGGTTGGACGATAAAAAAGTAAGTAAAAAATCATTCATTGTAGCGCTCGCCAACTCATCGCAATTTGGCAACAACGCAAAAGTGGCTCCTCAAGCATCCGTCTGCGATGAGTGGTTGGATGTTTGTTTCGTGAGAAAAGTGCCCATTCTGCAATCCATCGGATTTGGTTACAACATGTTTACTGGGCAATTAAATAAATCACAGCATGTAGAGATTGTAAAAGCAAAACACATTCAACTTTCTTTCTCCAAGCCGATGGCTTTCCATATTGACGGTGAAACTCAAAGCCCAGCGTCAACGCTAGATGTAAAAATTCAACCAGGTTCTTTGCGGGTATTGGTTCTTGAAAAAAATTCAAGAGAGAATTCAGTATAAGAACTTTCTCGTTCTGGCAATTTGCTCATTTCTTCTCCACGGCATGCCCACCAAACTCATTTCGCAAAGCAGCGACCACTTTGCCGGAAAAAGTATCTTCGACTTGCGATCGATACCTCATCAACAACGACATGGTGATCACAGGAGTGGGAACGCCCATTTCCAAGGCTGCCTCCACTGTCCATTTCAGTGGAGGCAGCCTTGGAA
>JABFSY010000273.1 GCA_013140395.1 Cyclobacteriaceae bacterium | reverse complement strand
GGCTCAGGATCAACACCCGTGTAACTTGTGATTACAAAAGCATTTTGTACACTCGCATAAAGTCTGATGTTTTTAAACGTGCCATTGGGGTTGCCACGTACAGGACTTATTAAAAAATCCTTCTCAATGTTATCGATTTATTACAAAACAACCTAAAGAAAAATTGGAAAACGGTATCGCAAACGTTTGCAAAAACAAAGATTTTTTAATAAAGGTGTATTTCGACAGGAAACAGGCATTGTGCTGCCCAAATTCACTTTTATACAGAAACCTTTCTACTCGATCGTTTCATCAGAGATAAACTACTGTCTGGCAATAAGGAGCAGATGAACCTAGTCACTTTTTAACTGCCGAAAAGTACTTCCGTTGTTAATATGAACCTCATTGAAGAGTTATTACTTGCGACATTTCAATTAACTACTAACTTGAAGCTTTTGTACGCACCTGCACATTTTAGTACTACAGTATGAAGACCTTTAGAAGTAGTTTTTAAAATAAATGCCCCAACGTTCTGCCTTTCTATCACTTGCTGCCTACCCATGGCATCAAACATCGAAACGTTACAATCGGTATCAATATTTGTAATTACAATGGACTCCCGGCTCGGATTAGGAAAGAGCGAAACATTTCGCAGCGGATTCTCTATGCCCGTGACAAAGTTGCTAGTTGTAATGCCAATGGTCGCTGAGAGTGAGTTGCTATATGGGTTGTTTGCCTGCACATAGTACTCATATTTGACATTAGGAAGAAGTGACGTATTATCCACGTAGGCCGCAGAATTAAATGGCAGTGTGGCTAACTGGACAAATGCCTCGCCCTCTCTTTTTCTAAAAATAGTATATCCAGTCTCAATAGCGGAATTATCTTTCCAAACCAATTCGATAGCCTGCCCCGCTTCTGTCGCGGGTTGCAACTCTGGCGCAATCGGTTTTGTGTAGGCAACCAATTCATCTATAGGTTTTGTTAACTTTACATCCGAATAAACTCTCACCTCACCTGGCTGAAGCGTCAGCTGCAAGGAAAGTGTGTTAATGGTGGTCTTATCTCCGCCTGAAAAAAAGTGAAACCAATCCCCGGTATGAGGAAAATTAATGGTGGCTGTCGTTGGAGCTACGTCAAAATTTCCTGCAATCACTACGTTCGCCTGCTCAGCTGTGGCTGGGCTTGAATTGAAAGGCTGGTTTTTAAAGGTCAATTGCTTTGTTAAGCTATTCCCACCTTGCATGGTAAAATCAAGCGATTTAAACGAACTGACCGTGGCTCTTAAACTTAGCATGGCAGAAATCATTTGATACACTTTCTTTCTTGAGGGGTCACTAAAATAGTCCCATCGTATTGGTTTGGGGCTAGTCCTGCATCCGGGTTCGTTCGTCCCATTTTCGCATCTATTTATAGAAAAGTCGTAGCCAAGCTCACCGAATTGCCAAATCATTTTTGGCCCAGGTATGGACAACAAAAAGGCATGTGTAGATTTCATTCTCTCGAGCCCCGTAGAAAGTGACTTAACATTGTATTGACTATTTGAATTTCCAAACTGGGTGTTATAAACCATTATCCTTTCTTCGTCATGACTTTCCATATAGGCTATCACCCCGTTCTGATTCCACGTACCTGATCTATTCTTAAAATAAGTACGATTAATGTCAGAATCTGACCCAAACCCCAAGGAGTTCTGCTTGTATGCATTTTGCATAATGCCCCAAACCATCATGCCATTGTTCACTAAAACTCTTTCCTCATCATCGATTCCTAAATGTTCTAGCATAACATAGGCGGAAGGATCAATACTCCAAATCGCATTCGCCATTCGATTCAGAATGTTTACTCTCGATTGGTCATATTGATTCCATGCATTGACATCAGCCGACACCCTTTGCGTGAACCCTTTTGACAAGTCAAAACGATATCCGTCTATTTTGTACTCGGTAAGCCAATAAGCATTTACTTTATCCAACAGATCTTTGGGTACCTGAGCTTCGTGATTAAAGTCGAAGAAGACGCTGAATGGGTGTGTAGCCACCTGATTGAACCAAGGACTGTTTGCCGCAGGTTTAGTTCCATCCCAATACATTTTCACATAGGGAAATTCATAGTCCGCCTGATTCAGTACCATGTCTAGTATGACGGCCAAACCCTTTTGATGTGCTTTATCAATAAGCTCTTTCAATTTATTTTTAGTGCCGTAGGCCTTGTCAGGTGCCAGATAAAAGTTAGGATTATAGCCCCAACTATTATTTCCCGAAAATTCTGTGATTGGCATAAGCTCGATGGCGTTAATTCCAAGTCCTTTCAAATAATCTAAGCGGTCGATCACATTTTGATACGAGCCGGGTGCATCAAAATCTCTCACGAGAAGTTCATAAATTACCAAATCCGTTTTTGCAGGCCTAACAAAGTTGGTTGTTTGCCAAGCATAGGGTACTTGACCCGTTTGTAGTACGCTTACTATCCCAGTTGTTTTGCCTGTTGGGTAGGGTTTCAAGTTGGGGTAAGTCGCAGGCAATATAAATGAGTCGTTGTTGGGGTCAAGTATTTTATCACAAAATGGATCTGCCGTGTAAATACTCTCGTCTACCAAATACTGATACGCGTACTCTGTTCCACTGACCAAAGAATTCAATTCTATCCAAAATCGGTCACCGTCTTTCTTCAATTGATAGGCAGGATCTATCTGCCAATTGTTAAAATCACCTACTACATATATTGTCGATTTTAAGGGCGCTAGAAAACTAAGTACCGCTTTTGTCGGGTCATTCGAATCATAGTTAATGCCGTCTACTTTTCCGCTGGGGCGCGGGGAATTAACTGTAGAGGCTCTCACTATATACGAAAAGGTTTTCTCTTTTATGGTGCCGCCAAGGTCAGCCAATAGTGTAACAACTACTAACCCTGTTTCTGCTACGATGTGATTGGTTGAAATAGTGGTGGCGTTGAATTGAGCTGCTATCTCGACCCCATTGACCTTAATAGATAAGTTGGCTGCAGACGTAGCGGAAGCAGCGATAGACACCGACTCGCCTGTATTTTTGAAAATTGGAAATTGCGTAGGCTGAGTAAATGCAGCATCAAAACCGCCCTGCGAAACGTTGATAAAAATATCACCCGCATTTGTTGACGTGCCCCCCTTCTTACAATCTGTAGCTACTCCGCCAAACCCTCCGCAAGGCCCACCTTCTCTAAACACCATACCAAGCCTAAACACAGACACACCTACTGGAATGCTGTAATAAGTGCGGGGTATAATTGTGATTTGCCACCTGTTATTACCTAGGCTTGTCATTTGCCCAGGAGATGCGGGATTCCCCCATTGGCCTACAACGTTGCTCCAAGTTGTGCCAGTGACACTGCTTGTAACAATGCCAGAGTGCATAAAGACCATGTTTGCCCCTA
>JABFSY010000526.1 GCA_013140395.1 Cyclobacteriaceae bacterium | reverse complement strand
CCTTCTCACCGGTTTTGCTGTGCTCATTAAAGGGGCAGACTTTTTAGTGAACGGTTCTTCTTCACTGGCGAAGAAAATAAATGTGTCGAACCTTGCCATTGGTCTTACGGTTGTCGCCTTCGGAACTTCTACACCAGAATTAATCGTGAGTGTGTTGGCCGGTTTGGAAGGAAAGAATGATGCATCTTTTGGAAACATTATTGGGAGCAACAATTTCAATTTGATGTTTATCCTTGGCATCGCAGGGCTTATTTATCCCTTAACGGTGCAGAGAAGCACCATCAAATACGAAGTCCCGTTATCAATTCTCGCAGCAGTCATTCTCTACGTGCTGGTCAACGATGCCATTCTATGGGGAACAACCTATGACAACCCAGCTATTGCAGGAACTCTCTCTCGGTTAGATGCCTTTATTTTCCTTTTATTCTTTGGTGGCTTTATGTTCTACATCGTTCGTACGATGAAAAACAACAGCGACCTGGATCAGGATACGGTAAAAATCTATTCGTCAGGATTATCGATTGTGTACATTGTTGCCGGCTTGGCGATGCTGATTGGCGGAGGAAAGTTAGTGGTTGATAACGCCATTGAGATTGCTCAAAGTTTTGGCATGAGTGAAAAGTTAATTGGACTTACTATCCTGGCTGCTGGAACTTCCTTGCCGGAGTTAGTGACCTCTTGTGTAGCTGCCTATAGAAAAAATACAGACATCGCCATTGGCAACGTGATCGGCTCTAACATCTTCAACATCTTCTTTATTCTGGGTATCACTGGCCTCATCAACCCAATGCCCTATTCAGCATCGATGAACTTTGATATTTATGTGTTGATTGCAAGCACAATCGTATTAATGATCTTCATGTTTACTATCAATACACGTAAGCTGGATCGCTGGGAAGCCTTTCTCTTGTTAGTCGGATATATAACCTATACAGCCTATCTCATCGGCATCGATTAAGATTTCCAGAAGCGAAGCAGCAGTACTTCCATCAGAATAAAAAATAGGGCAGCTACCAGGGCGTATTTCCACAAGGGAATACCCTGGTAGTTTTCTTTTATGGCCTCTGCAATCGCTTGTGTGGAGGTGGTATCGAATGTGTACACATCCGCATTTTCACCAAAGACCGCTCGTAAATCCGTTTCATTTAATCTTTTCAATTTCGATTCAGTCTTATCCTGATTGAAGGCAATCCATTGGACGGTGTCCTTTCCTCTTCTGGCAGCATAAATGCCTTCACTGACATCCAGGCCAGCAAGGTCTAACACAAAGCCTTGCTGTGTGCTCCGTTGTGCGGGGGTTAGCTCTTGCTTACCGGATAACACAAGCAGTTCATTTGCTGAAAGTGAATCACCCGGAACATTCACGAGTTGTTGAGAGACCAAATGATAGAGCGTTTGTTGGTGGCGCTTTCCGGAAGCGGCAATGCGATACATCACCGGAACAAAAAGTGCATGGTTATAAAAGGTACCATACTCCGCCTGCAACGGACCACCCAATACAAATACTTTTCCTTTTGTTTGAATAAGCGAGAGAAAGGGTCTTCCATCTTGTTGTTTCAAAATGGCTTGTCTGTCTACCCCCCAGTCGATGCTATTGCGAACGGCTGGCATGGATACCTGACCGGAATGTTCCTGAAAAATGGATGCGAAAAAAGGATTGTTAAAGTCGGGTTTGACCAACGGCACCAATTGTGTCTGTTTACTCTCGCTTACATTAGGGAAAATCGTCCTGTACGAAACCACATCGGGCTTCGCAGCCGGGATTACTAAGAGCGAGCCTCCAGAGACAAGAAAATTATCAATAGCCAATAACAGCGAAGCATCCATGCGTGGTAGTTCATGAAGCACCAGCAAATCGGTACGCTCCAGTTGACTGTAATCAACGTTCTTACTGTTCAGACTTCTAAAATCAAAAACCGTTTTGTTACCAAAAACAGTTTCAACTACAGTTTTCGCTGAACTCTCTTTTATTTCCAACACAGTAAAGCGATCAGAGAAATCGATCACCGCATACATTTCATTATCAAACGTGATAGGAGCATCTGCAAAACTAAGTACCGCCTTGCGTACGCCTCGTCTTGAAGCGGGCAATTCAAAACTCACTTCACTAAAAGCATTGGCGGCTAACGTAGTGGTCGCAGTACCCGATTGCAATCCATCCAGTACTAAACGAATGGTCACCTGATTGCGCTCCTGCTCTCCATCATTGTACAAACGAACCGAAAGCGTGTTGCGCTCTCCCCCTATTGCAAAGGGGTTTTTCAGGTAGACAGTGTCTACAAATAAATTCGAAGTATTCTCCACTTGGATAGGAACCAGGTGAAAGCGCTGGGTGGTATCCTGATTAAGGAAATTCCCGAATGTTGACTGTTGAAAATCTGATAACCAAAATACTTCATGGACGGCATCTGAATGCTTAAAGCGATTCATCACCTCCTGTGCGCTGCGCTTGCGTCCACTCAAGCGGAGTTGAGCCAATTGATCCAAGACTTCATTCCCTGTCTTCAACGAATTTGAAAAAGGATCAAAATCATTGGTGATCAATCGATAGCGGGTATCGGTCGGAAAACTCTGCACAATGGTGCGAGCCATGGTCACAGCCGCATCGACAGCGCGCGCTCCACCGGTTGAAGAGGCAGACATGCTTTGAGAATTGTCTACATACAAGGTTACGGTAGCTCCCGGACGAAGTTGCTCCCGGGCTGGTATAATGGGTTGTGCAAAAACCAACACCAAAAAGAAAATAAACAGCAGGCGGCTAGCCAATACCAGTAAATGCTTCAACCTTCTTTTTGAAGAAGTAGCTTCCTGTACCTGTTGAATAAAACGTGTGTTGGAAAAATAGACCTTTTGCGTTCTCCTAAAATTGAATAAATGAATAATGAGAGGAATGGCGAGCGCCAATAGCGCCCATAAAAAACCAGGGTACAGAAACGTCATTCAGTAAAAGTAATAGGTGGCCGATGAAGTAAAAATCGAATTTAGACGAAGTATAAAAAATAGGGACGGAATTTCTACCCAGAATTGTGGTATACCCGAAAGTATAATTACCTCAAGATTCGCCTACCCCCAAAAGAAAAAGGCCGGACTCCTATGGAACCCGGCCTTACAGGAATGACAAAGAACATTACTTCTTATCGCCCAGCAACAGCAAATCGTTTACATTAACCTCTGTAATAAAACGCTTCTCTCCAGAAGCCGCTTCATACTCGCGGTGTGTCAGTTTTCCTTCTACACACACTTCCGCACCCTTCTTTAGGTATTTTTCTGCAACACCAGCCAGTTTACCCCAAATAACAATATTATGCCACTGTGTATCCTCTACCTTCTCGCCCTTTGCATTTTTATACGAATCGTTGGTGGCCAGGGTGAAGGCGGCTTTCTTCTTTTCACCAAATACCTTCACCTCA
>JABFSY010000504.1 GCA_013140395.1 Cyclobacteriaceae bacterium | reverse complement strand
CCTTTAAGAGAACCGAAATTTCCAATGGGCTTGGTATCTGCTGAAGAATACTGTTAATAACTTCTTCATCGATTGTAGGGCCACTTTTGACAGAATCCAAGCTATTGAGAAAGGCTTGTTCGTCTGGCTTTTTGCCTGAGCCGCAGGCGGTCAAGAATAGGGCAAGTAGTGAAATCAAAAAAACTCTCATAACTTATTGAATTATCTATACAAAATTAAGAATTCAGCCTACGTTACCAAATCTACTTCCTTTTGAAGGGAATCGTGACTTTGTTCGGGATATTCACTTTCCCAAATAAATCAATCAGGTTTCTGAGCCATTCAAAGTACAAAGCTATATATAACAACAGGGCCATCATCCAGATCACCAGCAGATTAAACCAATACGTATCCACGTTCATACCCGCCAGGTTCTTTTGGGGGAGGAAAAAGGCTGTTCTGTAATCCATCACATTCGATGGATTTGTTTCCTGAAAGATGGGATTGATTTGTTGAATCAATTTGCCTTTGTATTCTAGTAATCGTTCTTTGGTCGTGATGTTTTTGACCAGGTCAGCCAAACTCTCATTGTAGTACTTATTCTTTTCATGGTTAATATTCACACCATTTTTCTCATCGAATGCCATTCTCTTTTCGATCAAAGAAACATTTTCATTATAGATTTTCTGGTAGTATTTTCGGTACTCCTCAAAATAGTTGTTCAATAAGGCACCCACTGCCTTTGAATAGTTTTTAGGGTCAAGAGCGTTAGAGAGATCGATTTTTTCAAAGCCCATGCGGAACGGCTCGTTCTTTAGATTGTCATCGATGATAGAAAGGTTCATGGCAACCAATTTCTTGAGGGAATCATTTTTTGATTCGAAGTTCTCCAAGACAAACAGATTCCGTTTTTTTAACTCATCAGCCAAATAGGCCGCTTTGAAATCTGCTTTTGCTTCTTCTTTTTCATACTTAAAAAGAGTGGCTTCATAATCATTATTCTTGAATTGATAGGTAGCCAGGGCTTCGTAGGCCCATCGAGACGTCATTAAATCGGCCACCACCGGTACTTTGCCCTTGGTGGCAATGATTCCATTCAATTTGTCAAAGTTGAAAAGTAGTCCGCTCAAAATCATTTGAGGAATAAGCAAAAGCGGAATCATTACGTAGACGGTGACGGCAGAGTTGAAAGCAGATGAAATATTTAAACCCAATACGTTAGCCAAACAGGATGTGGTGAACAACACAAACCAAAACGCAAAAGTCATCCCGTGGATTTCCAGAATTACATTTCCAATAATTACGAATGTTAAGGTTTGTATAGCCGATAGAAGGAAAAGAATGGCCAGTTTAGAAATCAAATAACTATTCCAACTCAGATTTAAGAACGATTCTCGTTTCAAGATCTTTCGGTCGCGGATAATTTCTTCGGCACTGACCGTCAGGCCCATAAAGAGGGCTACAATAATTGACATCAGAAGGAAGGCCGGGAAGTTATCATTGAAGCGAAATATATACTCTTTTCCACCCGGTGCACTTTTGTACTTAATGATAAACGCGAGAATAGCTGCCAACAAAGGCGCTTCCAGCAAATTAATTAATAGGTATTGTTTGTTACTGAGCTTCGACAGAAAATCGCGGGTAGCAAAAATGGCGGTTTGCTTAAATCGACTTGGGATATTGAGCGTGCTGGGAGGCTCTTCTTTCACATCCTCAATACGACTGATTTTAAATCGTTCTTTATACTTGTCATGCCATTGGGGCGGAGTAACCTTGCGCTTGTTGGTGGGCTGACCATACTCATCCACCACTTTGGCCTCAATGATATTAAAGATCTGTTCCGGGTTTACATTTCCACAAGTTTCGCATTGGCCGCGATTGCTATCTACCTGATGGGTCGCTTTTTTAAAGTAACTGACCGCTTCCACCGGGGCGCCATAATAGGCCGGATAGCCACCTGTATCCATAATCACCATCTTATCAAACATCTTGTAGATATCTGAAGAAGGCTGGTGAATAACTACAAAAATAAGTTTTCCTTTCAGGGAAAGCTCTTTTAGTAAGTCAATCACATTTTCTGAGTCGCGGGACGACAGTCCTGAAGTTGGCTCGTCCAGGAAAAGGATGGCAGGCTCGCGAATAAGTTCCAATGCAATATTCAGACGTTTTCGCTGTCCACCGCTTATCTTTTTGTCGAGAACACTTCCAACTGTTAAATCTTTACGTTGATCAAGCCCAAGGTTTTCAAGCGTTGCCATTACTCGCTCATGGAGTTGTGCTTCTGTAAACGTGGCAAAACAAAGTTTCGCGTTGTAATACAGGTTCTGATAAACTGTTAATTCTTCGATGAGTAGATCATCTTGCGAGACAAATCCGATGACACCTTGGATCTTGTCTTTCTCATTATGGATATCAAATCCGTTTATTAAAATTTCACCTTTGGAAGGTTTTTCCAAACCGGCTAGCGTTAACAAAAGCGTGGTCTTTCCAGCTCCACTGGCACCCATGATGCCGATCAACTTGCCAGGCCCCTCTGCAATCAATACGTCCCGTAGTCCAATGGCTCCGTTGGGGAACTTAAACTCTTCTACGTTTGCATTAAAAGAAAGCTTGGTGGTTTTAATTTCTTCATTAAAGTGCGCCACCAGATCACTATAGTAGAGTGCGTCCCCGGCTTGTGTTTTAATGGTGCTTCCATGCGAAAACAAATACACTCGATTGGATTGCATGATAAATCCATTGAGTATATTTAGCTCTTCACCGAGGTATTTTGTGAAATACATTTCCACACTACTGACCCGCATAAAAATTAGGTTGCCCGCAATGTGGCCGTGTGTATGCTTCTGAAGTTCTGCGGATTTCTCGGTGCCGCCATTTAAAATAAGGATATCAGAAAAATTCAGCTCCTCAATTTGTTCTGCTGTGATGAATTTTTCAATGAGGTTGTATTCTTTCTGATCGATGTTAAACACAGTCGAAACGGTGTTGATAATTTCGATGCGTTGAGGTGTAAAGTTCTTGTCAGAGCCAATAAGCTCTAACAGCTTAATCAACACCACCACCTTCTGTTTTTGGGTAAGGGTCTTGTTAATTTTCTTACAGATCCCCAAGGTTTTAACAGAGTCCCTTACCGAAGTGAGCTTGTTTTTTTCGTCCTCTCCTAAGCCTTGCTTGCTGTATCCGGAGATATTGTCATATAGCTCAAGGTACTCTTTAATCGAGTCTTGGTCGAGTTCAGTTCTAAAAAAAGTAATTACAAATTGACGCTCATTTTCAGTCACACCACCATCTTGTTTGGTGATGATCGCAAAGAGTTGGGTAAGCGCCTTTAGTATTTCCTCACTCATTCCTTAAAAATATTTTTCCTTTCTGATCACTCAGAGGGATACAAAAAAAACAATCCGATTATGGTTTAATAGGTTTTAAACTCAAA
>JABFSY010000142.1 GCA_013140395.1 Cyclobacteriaceae bacterium | reverse complement strand
TAGGTGGTTTGGTCGATTTTATTCGAAACCAGATACCTTTTGCAGAGCTTGCCGAAAATCAAGTGAACACCTATTCAATAGCCATGTACCAGTTAGGTCTAAGGTACGAAGTCTACCGCGATTTCTTTGCTACCGTTCGGGCCAATGCAGCCGTGTATGATTTTAGTCAGCGATCAATCGATCAACTGAACAAATCCAATTTACTGAGTGGCTACTCATTATCGGGCGGCTACAACACCGGGGCTGGACCTTTAGAAATTGCCTTGATCTACAGCGATCAAGCCAAGGCATTTTCCGGTTATGTAAACCTGGGTTTTCATTTCTGAGTTTTTTGAAATAGCTTGAAGGATGATCAAGTCAATTACGATAGCCGAACACGAAATCCGCCCGGGAGAATTCAAAGAAATAAACATCAATATTGCCCGGCTTCCATCACGAACACAAATCGATACGCCTATTTATGTGTTTCGGGCCATCGAGCCCGGACCCGTGTTGGCGCTCACGGCAGGTATGCATGGAGATGAAATCAACGGGATGGAAATTGTGCGGAGAATTATTGATGCCGGGCACAACAGAGTACTACGAGGCACGACAGTTTGTATGCCCATTATAAACGTGTACGGCTTTTTGAACTACTCACGCGAAGTGCCTGACGGCAAAGATGTGAACCGATCTTTCCCGGGAAGTAAAACCGGCTCGCTTGCTTCCAGGGTAGCTTATCATCTTACGCATGATATTATTCCCAATATCGATGTTGGTATTGATTTTCACACCGGAGGTGCCATGCGCACCAACTACCCACAAGTACGTTGTGTAATGCAAGAGCCACAAAATGTGGAATTGGCGAATGCATTTCATGCGCCCTTTACGATCGATTCACCCTTTCGCCCCCATTCACTGCGGCAAACTGCCTCCAAAAAAGGAAAGAATATTATAGTTTATGAAGGCGGTGAATCCCTGCGCATGGATCAACATGCCATTGAGGAGGGAGTTAACGGTACCCTTCGCCTTATGAAATATCTGAAAATGATTGATTGGGCGCCCGAGTCAAAAGAGGAAAACAAAATCATCTGGAACTCTTCGTGGGCTCGGGCGCGCACTGCGGGTTTGTTTCAGCCAACCATTCGCTGTGGCGAACTGGTGCATAAATCGCAGATCATTGGTAACCTTACTGACCCATTTGGAGAATTCAAAGAGCAAATCAAATCGCTCTCTACTGGGTACGTGGTAGGACTTAACAACAATCCGGTGGTAAATGCCGGAGATGCCTTGCTACATATAGGCATGGACGATGTTTGTAAAATTGGAAGAAGTGCGGAAGAGTAATTACGAAAGCCCACTCTCCATTTTTCGTACAGCTTAACATAAAATGGCGTCAGTCTGCGAGGAGCAGAGTGACGCCATTTGATTTCGACACGAACTGACTACTTGATGGACACCTTTGAAGTAACCATTTTAAAATTATTCGCATCTACTAAACTCAGCAAATAAAGCCCCGGAGGCACCGAGCCAACCTTCACTTCAAATCCTTTATCGGTAGTTGTGGTTTCTACATTCATCAATCTTCCCGTAAGGTCTGTTAAAAGAACTCCTGCTGCATTCATCACGTTCCGATCAAACTCTACCATTATCTTCTCACTGGCAGGGTTCGGGTAAGGCGACAACTTCAACTCATCATAAATCTCGGTAATACGCACCAGGCTAACAACAATCTTATTGGATTGTGCAGATACCACCGCATTCACATTAACGGAGGTTGAAGATGGCTGTGTGCCTATGTCAAAATTGATGAATGAATTCGGATCCATCGGATAGCCGGGGTACTGGATATTCAATCGGTATTTGGCGGGTGGCAGGTTGGGCAATGTAAAATTACCCTGCGCATCTGTTATTGCTGTAGCAACTAATGTCAATTTCTCTGCTTCCGTACGACCCGCACTCTCTACTCTGCGTACACTCACTGAAGCGTCTGCCACGCGGCCGCGCGCCAGCGTCTGATCTACTCTTCCACCCGGCTTGTCTTCCTCCAACGTACCCGTTACAACACCCTTCCCTGTTGGTGGTTCGGGTTTCTTTTGCAAGGTTAGATTCAATCCGGCAATACTGTTTTGCACTTTTATTGTGTCAGCTTCTTCCCAAAATAGTTTGTCTTTGTAATAGATCAACAACCGATCTGGCGAGAGCGTGGGGTCAGGCTTGCCCTGCAAGATATAATCGTCCAAAATGGTTTTCGGAAATACAAATGTGCCATCGGTGTTCACTGCTTTGGTGGCTGTGGTATCATAGCCGCCTGTCGTGGTCACTTTCATTAAAAAGATGTTTCCTTTCGACACCGGGGCGGTGCCATCAAACGTCATCTTGCCGGAAAGGGTGGCGGTGGCAAATATCTTTTGGTCAGCCGTTTTTAATGTTAGCCCTGGCACACCCGCATTTTTTACTTCGGCAACATAAATACCTTGGTTAGCGCGATTGATGGAAGTGATCTGGTAAGTAGTATTAAGAGCACCTGAAATATTCACTCCATTTCGCTTCCATTGATACGTATTCCCGATGCCCGAAGTTGTTACGCTGGCTGTGTAATCTTGCCCTACATCTAATAACTGGGTGGTAGGCGCACCGATATCTCCTTGATTGGAGTAGTTGATCCCGGGTATAGTAACATTGGGCAATAGCGAACCAAAGTCCAGGCGATTACCGGAAACATTCAATGAAGTAAGCCCCGTTGATCCTGTCAATACAGGCAATTGAGTGATGGCATTGCCAGCGAGGTTTACGGTTTGGAGCGCGGCCAAGTCGGCAAAATCGTCAGGCACATTGCCTGTTAATTTGTTGTTGGCGAGATTGACCGCTGTAATTTGGCCGCCAGTTTCGGTTACTCCTTGCCAGGTGTTGACTCTGCCTGTTGTCCAATTCGTGCGGTTGGTCCAACCCGTTCCTCCGGTGGCCTGATAGAGCGCCACCAATGCAAGAGAATCTGTTTTCAAATTTCCCTTGAATCCGCGCGCAATAGAAAAAATACCCTTAAGCCCACGCGAATAGCTTCGAACTTTTACAGTATTAGCCGTTGTGGTAATAGCACGTGCCCCCATCCCCTCGTAGCTATTCTGACCAGTTACCTTTCGCACCACCACCACATCAGTAGCGGTAGGTAATGTGTTTGGATATTCTACTTCTACAAAAGAAGCAGAGTCTGCCGCATTGGCCTTCGTGGTTTTCCAAACAAAAGGAAAGTTTATCAGCGCATTGACGCCTGCCCCCGCTGTGTAACCAGTAGGCGCATCTTCAATATTGACTGTAGTGCTAGGACTCGTTCCTGTTACATTCAAAAAAGTAATGGGCAAATATCTTCCGTCTTTGCCAATTGGAAAAAATAAGTTGCCGCTCCCTTTGCGGGCTAATCTTCCCACCACATACG
>JABFSY010000105.1 GCA_013140395.1 Cyclobacteriaceae bacterium | reverse complement strand
AAGAATAGCTCGTATACAAACCAACTACGTTATCAACGATGGCTGCGAGATCTCTACGCTCCAACAGAGGCATGGGCATCTTGGCAAACGTACTAAATGAGGTGGCGATCTGATTCAAAATCTCAACTTGCTCGAGTAACATTAAAATGGTCTTCTTTCGATCATTATCCCCCTGAACAGTTACCTGCATTTGTTGTAACGCAAGTTTCATCGGAGTTAACGGGTTCTTTATTTCATGAGCTACTTGCTGAGCCATCTCACGCCAGGCACTTTCCTTCTGGGTGCGAGCCAGTTGTACCCTGCTCGATTCCAGATTTCGAACCATTTGGTTGTATTCGTTAACCATTAGACCAATTTCATCATCGGCTTTCCACTCCAACTGATGATTAACACCCAGCGTGGTAACGCGCAACGTTTTGGTGATAAAAGCCAACGGAAAAGTCAGCCATTTCACAGCGTAATAAGATAGGAGTGAAAACAAAATGAATACCCCCACAAACACGATCAGTATGTTCGATAACACACTCGCTTCGTTTTTGTCAATTTGATCAGCCGATTTGAAAAAGGGCAGATTTAAGATAGCCAACAAATGGCCGGTGGTCGGTTCGCGCATCGCCAGGTAGGAATTACTAAATCTAAGTAGCCCAATTTCTTCCGGGTTGACCAAATAATTTTCTTCATCATTGGCCAGTCTGTACCAAGCGGCAGGATTCATGAAATTCGATAACAATTGATTGTTAAAGATTTCTGATTGGCTCGAAGCTTCAAGAATTCCTTGAGGCGAGTAAACGTTGACATCTATGTCAAATGACTTCGACAACTCTGATAAACGCAATTCCAGCAATCGCTTGCCTTCCAAGGAGTCAGCTGAAAGCTGCAGAAAAGGAGTTATTCCGACCGACAACTGTTGAGCTCGGTCTTGTAGTTCCTTTTCAATCTTACGTTCGTCTGAATTGCTGACTAATCGAAGTGTCACTGCCGAAACAACTATCAATGGGAGAATAAAGGCCAAATAAACATAGAGCTGAATCTTGGTTGAATAATTAAGTTTAATACCGTTCCAATAACTTAGTATTGCGTAAGCCAACATCCAACATAAAATCAACAGAAGGCCGATCAAAAAATGAAACGCAATATTCGCTAGTGTCCCTCTGAATGGGTAGGAGGCCGAACTGACAACGGCTACTTCACCAGCGTCTCCTTCTATCGCATTATGGATAAATCCATCGAGTAAAAGACCCTCGCTATAGACCTCGCTAGAATTCAACCATTCCTTACGGAAAAATTTACGATAATTGAATGAGCCAAAACTATTAACGAGTTGTCCATTATCAAAAAACGCATAGCTAAAATCTCGTGCGGATACAAACTGTGAAAACCGATTATCAACGAGAAGTTCTGGATAGACGTTCTGTGGGAGAATATTTTTCAATGAGAGATCCAACACTACAAAACCAACGAGACTATTCTGTTTAACGACTTTTGCCACTCCTATATATCGCCTCGCGGACGAGCCGCTTGTTCCGGCCAGTTTAAAAACACCACCATATTCCGTTTTTACAGAACCTGACTGAATAGCCTCAAGCGAAGCAGACAAAGTACCCGCTGTTGCGTTGCCTATCCCCTCGCCTAGCGAGTTAAACAGAAAAATATCGGTAGCATAACGATCAAAATAAGAACTGAGATAGACTTGCTGCACCCGTTGACGCACTACTATTTTTGGCAACAATGGATTTGCGAATCGAGAAATAATAAATGGATCGGCTTCTATTTTTCGAATGGCTTCACTTAATAAGTATTCCCCCAAAATATCTTGACCAACCAGTGAGCTATTCCCAAATCGGGCGTGGGCTGCAGTGGTTGACTCTGTCGAAAACTTTCTGACACACAGCCCGCTTTGAGTACTGTATGCTGTAATTGTTACTAGTAAATATAAAAATGTGGTAAAGCTTATCTTAGAAAACGAACGATACAGTTTTAGGAGGTACACCAAAAGAAAATAGAAGAAAGACACAACTATTGTGATTGTATAGTCATGTTCCTCGAGCATGCAATAGCCATAAAACAATAGCAACGCTATGCCTACCGATAGGAGAAATCGGAAATGACTCTTATCTGTGAGTTCGATGGCAAGACGAAGCAATACATGACAGAAAAGAAAACTACTCAACGTGCCAAAAAGAATCGCCACAAACGCCCAAAACCGATTCCTTTCGAAATTTACTTGTTGGGCAATGTCCAGTTGAATAGATGAGTTGTGCGAAATAATTTCAAAAAACAGGTAAGGGTACAAAAACGAAAACACTGCCATCGTCAATAAAAGCACTACTATTACCAACTTAGCAACACGCGTAGTGGAGAAAAGCTTTTTTAGGAAAGAGAATCTGTTGTAATACCTAAATAAATAAAAGCAGGCACAAAGAACGAGAAACGAATTGATAACAAAGTCACCAAGAGAAACATTGACTGATGACGAAGCAAACGCCTGCGGGTCAAACAGACTCAAACTACCCCATTGCATGGGGAAACCGAGTCGAATAGTCAGAATGCGAATCCCAAAAATAAAAACCAATCCGATCAAAAAAGCAATCTCTATTTTTCCTTCTTGATGTAACTTAAAAGCAAAAAAAGCCACCCACAAGACAAAAACGAGAACACCTAAAGTCAATAAAGATATTGCCGCATAATCCGTTGAGTAGACAACGCCTGAGTCGCTGACTTTTATTTTAAAATAACATACTCCATCTTGGCCACAAACCGGGTTGCCGGTGGGCGAGCTCATATCTGATATCAGTAGCCCATCAACCGGAAAAATCAGTCGATTCCAACTTGGTTGGAGATATTTGTTTGTAATTTTGTATTGTTCGAGAAGGGGCAACAATCCTACCAATAGCCTTCCCGAATCAAGCACCCATTTTTTAATCAGGTAGTCACCTCGATGATTCTTTAGATACTTAATTTCAAATGTACCTTCCAATAAAGCAGGATCCGGAACGAACTTATTAGACCCCCATGCACATAACTGACCGCTGTCCAGAAGATAAAAAGCATCTGGCAATGGTTTACTCATGAGCTCTCTGAAAGCCGTTTTCGAGATGCGACTTGCCTGCCTATCCATCTCTTGAATTTCTCCTTCGAGATTCCTGGAAACGCTGCGATTTAACTGGGTTTCTTGAAACTGAGTTTTGAAATACTGATGCCATCCAACTCCCCCGAGGAGAAGAAGTAGTGATAGTAAAGGCAGTACAACGTATTTCTTAGAAGGCATGAAAAGGATTTATAAAAATACTAAAAGCCTACCACAAAAAAAACAGAAGAATTAGATGCGTTTGATACCACCAAACCAGTAAAGAAAAAGAATTCGGGAGTAACGAAAACTAAAAGGCACAAAAAGGACGCAAGCAAGTACGATGGTCACTCCATATACC
>JABFSY010000421.1 GCA_013140395.1 Cyclobacteriaceae bacterium | reverse complement strand
AACCAATAGTAACCTTCGCTCCCGCTGCTTACGTCTTTCGTAAAGTTCATGTCCAATAGGATCACATCGTAATCTTCCTGATTCATCAGTCCGGGCAGTGCCTCCGGATTTTTTTCAATATCGACTTGGGCAAAATGCCTCTTAAGATACATCTTGGCTGCCTTCAAAAGATCTTCGTTGTCGTCTACGATTAAAATTTTCCCGTGCTTTGTTTCAGACATATTGATGATTCGTTGATTCGTTGATTCGATAATTTGTTGATTCAATTATTCGTTGGTCCCATCTTCAAATCAACGAAACTTCAAATCTTCAAATTAGGGACACAATATTGATACCGAAAGGCCAATACCTTTGAAACGCTCCAATTTGCTCAATTAACGCATTCAAATGTATCAATTATCGTCCGCAATCGAACAGTTGAGTTCACATGTGAACGGATATTTTGCTCAAAAAGCTTCAAATAGACTCTGAAGTCGTGAAAAGGATCGTTGGCACACTTGTTGGCAATAGGTGACCGAAATTGACTGGAAACAATGGATAAACAGATTAAGAAGAAGTACTGGACATTTAAGCGCATTGGAACCTTTGCCGGAATTGCATTATTAGTTGGGTTCATTGGGTATCAGTTCATTTTTGCTGACAGGCGTTCGAAATTGAAAATCGAAAAAGATAAGATCACAATATCAGAGGTGAAGATGGGGCAATTCAAAGAGTACATTCCCCAAACCGGAATTGTAGAGCCCAGCCGCACCGTTTACCTGGATGCCATTGAAGGTGGTAATATTAGAAATATCGTTCGTGAAAGCGGAGCGATGCTGAAAAAGGGAGATGTAATATTAGAGCTCACAAACTTGAATCGCGAGTTATCAGTATTGCAGCAAGAAGCTTCGTTTAATGAGAGCATTAACCGTGCGCGCGAGACAAAACTGAATATCATGCGAAACGACTTGGACCAACGCCAGCAGCTTGCGTTGATTGACAATCAACTTCAAATTCTCGAGCCACAATATCGTAGGCAGAAACAGTTGTTTGAAAAGAAGTTGATTGCGAAACAAGACTTTGAAAGAACCGAAGCTGATTATAAATACAATATTGAGCGGAAAAGGATCACTTATGAAGTATATCGAAATGACTCCATCGACCGCATTCGTCAGCTAAAAGCCGTAACGAAGTCTGAGCAACAAATGACGTTGAGCTTAGACGGAGTAAGCAAGATTTTGGATAACCTATTGATTCGCTCTCCAATCGATGGGCAATTGTCTACTCCACACTGGGAGATTGGTCAGGCAGTTAGTACAGCTCAGCGTCTAGGTCAGGTGGATATTGTTGGCAGCTTTAAAGTGCGTGTTCCGATAGATGAATTGTATCTTCCCAGAATTTCAGTTGGCCTTTCGGCAACTACAGACTTCGCGGGAAAAACCTACCAGCTATCGATCACCTATATTTATCCAAACATTACGAACGGAAGATTTGAAGTAGATATGAATTTTGTCGGAGAGACCCCTCAAGGTATCAGACGTGGTCAATCCTTGCGCATGCGTGTTGAATTGGGTCAACCGTCTGAAGAACTGCTACTGCCAATTGGTGGATTCTATAAAGACACCGGGGGTAATTGGGTCTTCATCATGGATGGAGAGGGCAAGGCAGTTAAGCGGGATGTGAAGTTGGGTCGGAAGATGGGCTCTGAATTTTTTGAAGTGTTGGAAGGTTTGAAGCCCGGTGACCGAGTAATCACTTCTTCCTATGAGAATTTTGGCGACAACGAGGTATTACTTTTAGATTAATGCAACTAATTAAGAATTTTAGCGTCTAATGATGCAACCATCTTAGAAAAAAACAGTATCCAATAAGACTATATCATAAACAGAACTATCACACTTAAAATCATACCCCACATGATCAAACTAAAGAATCTCGAAAAAGTCTACACCACTGAAGAAGTTGAAACCACTGCGTTGAATAGCATCAACATGGAAATTAAAGATGGTGAGTTCGTGGCTATCATGGGCCCGTCCGGTTGTGGCAAATCTACCTTGTTGAATATCCTTGGCCTGTTGGATAATCCATCGGGAGGCGAATACTATTTTGGTGAAAGCGAAGTGGCCAAGTATTCAGAGCGCCAGCGTGCACAATTGCGCAAGGGATCTATAGGCTTCGTGTTCCAGAGTTTTAATTTGATCGATGAGTTAACTGTTTTTGAAAATGTTGAGCTTCCGTTGTTATATATGAAAGTTCCCTCTGACGAGCGTAAGAAGAGAGTGGAACAAGTATTGGAACGCATGAATATTATGCACCGCAGAAATCATTTTCCTCAGCAGTTGTCAGGCGGTCAGCAACAGCGTGTGGCAATATCCCGTGCCATCGTTGCTAAGCCTAAAGTGATATTGGCCGATGAGCCTACTGGTAACTTGGACTCTGCCAACGGTGAAGAGGTGATGAAGTTACTCTCTGAATTGAATGTGGAGGGTACTACGATCATCATGGTGACACACTCACCATATGATGCCAACTACGCACACCGCATCATTAACTTGTTTGATGGTAAGGTAGTAACCGAGAATATCAAGGAGCAATTCCATATATAATTTCATAGGTTTAGGTTAGGTAAAGAAGCCCACTTCGATGTATGTTGAAGTGGGTTTTCTTTTTGAGATTATTTTCGAACATCATCTGTTCAAAACTGAACATGTGTTACTAAGTAATATGAACAATGAACATCAAGATGATATTTTTTGGATTGGCATATTTGTTGGCATCGCAAAGCAACCTTTGTTTCATTCGAGTCGTCTATTAAACGTTTTCAGCTGTCAAATATTAAGCAGACGCTCTTTGTATTTTTAGATTATCCAACGCACACACTATGTTAAAAAATTATCTTCTAATTACGTTCCGCAACTTGATGAAGAACAAGTTGTTCATTTTCATCAATGTATTTGGGATGGGATTGGCCATCGCTTGTTGCATTACGGCCTATTTAAATTGGGGTTATAGTTCCAACTGGGACAAAATACACGACAAAGCCGAGTACATCTATCGCGTTCAGTTTTGGAGAGAGTTTCAGGGGCAGAGGAATCGGTTCGGCATGGCTCCCATGCCTTTAGGAAGCTTCATCAAGCAGAACATCAAGGAGGTAGATAAAACTGTTCGATACATGTCCTCTTACTGTGATATGCGGATTGGCGAGGAAGTGTTTGGTGATCAAATGGCCTATGCTGACTCTGCGTTTTTTGATTTATTCACGTTTAAATTAGTGTATGGTTCGTATGATAATTTTTACGATAAGGGAAAGGTTTTCATTAGCGATAGGATTGCAAAAAAGTATTTTAATAAGGAAGATGTAGTTGGCCAGTTGTTGACACAGATTGTGCTGGGTGCCGATGGCGTGCGAAGACCGAAGGAGTTTGAAATTGGTGGAGTCTTCAAAAAGCCTCC
>JABFSY010000471.1 GCA_013140395.1 Cyclobacteriaceae bacterium | reverse complement strand
TCCTTATACCCACCAGCCGTTCCTTCGGTTACGTTAAGCGCTGACATCTTTAGACCTACCCGATCGCAATAGCGCTGGTACATGCGCCACAAGTCACCAGCGAAAATAGCCGCTTCATCGCCCCCGGTTCCCGCTCTGATTTCCAGAATACAATTCTTGTAATCGTTGGGGTCTTTGGGCATCAACATTTCCTTTATCTCTGCCTCTAATGCATCTCGTTTAGGTTCCAGTTCCTCCAATTCCAATTTTGCCAACTCCCGCATCTCCGGATCTTTCTCTTTTTGTAGCAACTCTTTGGCATGTTGCATTCCATCCAACGCATGTTGGTAGGCATCGTACTTTTCAACTACTTTTTGCAAGTCCCGGTACTCTTTGCTCAATTGCCCAAATTTCTTCTGATCACCGAGCGTGTCCGGCTGCACCAGCAACAAACCTACTTCTTCAAAACGGTGCTTAATATCTATCAGCTTTTCGATCATATCCTTCTAAAATGACGGCAAAGTTAATAAAAACGCGATGCCTTTCGGTGCTTCCATCTTGGTCGTATTTCCGTTATCTTAGCCGTATGAAATATGTCGCTTTTTGGGGTCTTTTAGTCTTGGTTTCCTGCAATGGAAAATTAAGTGATGAACAGAAAAGGAAGATCCGTGAAGAGAGAGAAGAGAGCAGGATTAAAAAGCTATCGGATGCGGATATCACGGAGGCCGCTTTCGCCTACGGCCGGAAAATCACAGACATAGTAGAGCGGAGAGATAAAACATTGAGCAACCAAAAACTCATTGATTCCCTGGAAAGTGTATTTCACATAGAAATCATCTCCATGCAAACGAACGATTCTACCTTGCGTGCGGTAGAGAAGCAAATTATTGAAGCTTACACCTCCGGTGGAAATGGGGTGACCTTGAGTGATAACGTTCAAAAGATGGGTAAGGATTCTATTCTTTACACCAAACCGCTAATGCAAGAGCTAGCCGATGGTTCGGTAATTTTTACCAAAGCGCTTGGATTACGAATCGCCAAGAAAGAACTCATTCGCACGATCAAATAAATGGGTCGATGGAAAATATGGATGGATACAGGCGGTACGTTCACCGACTGCATTGCTATCGATCCCAATCAAAAATACAAACGGCTAAAGGTATTAAGTTCTGGCGTGATACGTGGAGCCATAACCCGTCAGCTTTCACCATGCGCATTTCATTTACAAATACAGTGGCCTCTTGACAAAGATATTTTCAAGGATTTTGATATTCACTTGCTCGGCCGAGGAGTAAAAACAAAAATTCAATCCATTGATCTGGAACGTTCAATCGTATACACCTACAAAGCACTTAAGAACGTGGGGGCTTGTGCCATCGAAATTTCTTCACACGAAGAAGTGCCAGTTTTTGCTGCCCGTTTACTCACGCAAACCTCATTGGCAGAGGATTTTCCAATCATCGAAATGAAATTGGGGTCGACCCGGGGAACAAATGCCTTATTAGAAAGGAAAGGGGCAAGAACGGCATTTATCACAACGAAAGGATTCAAGGATTTGCTTTTGATCGGAACGCAACAAAGACCTGATCTTTTCGCATTAAAAATCGAAAAAGAGAAGCCGCTATACTCACATGTGATAGAAGTCAACGAGAGAATTTCTAGTGATGGCACCATTCTTACACCTATCTCAAAAGAGGAGATAGATTTACTAGTCAGCAAGCTAAAGAAGTTAAAAATAGATTCCATCGCTATCGCGTTTCTGAACAGTTACAAAAATCCCACTCACGAGCTCTCTCTTGCCCAGGCTTTGGCAGAAGCCGGATTCAACTATGTTTCTATTTCCCATGTTTTGGCCAATCAAATTAAGATTCTGCCACGAGCAGAAACAACAGTAGCCAATGCATATCTGGCACCTATAATCAATGAGTACTTGAGGAACATTCACAGGGGAATAGGTAGCGTTGATTTGAAAGTGATGAACAGCGCGGGGGGTTTGAACAAGACCTCACATTTTCAGCCGAAAGATAGTTTACTTAGCGGGCCTGCCGGTGGCGTAGTCGGAGCTGCCACCGCTGCTCAGCGTTCGTCTATTTCAAAGCTCATTACATTTGATATGGGCGGAACGAGTACTGATGTCTCGCTGTACAATCAAAGATTTGACTACCGTTTCGAATCGAAGGTGGGGCAGACAAAAATCCTTTCCCCCTCCATCTCTATTGAAACGATCGCTGCCGGAGGTGGATCAATATGTGAATTTGATGGTCATCGATTGACAGTAGGTCCACACAGTGCTGGTGCATCACCGGGTCCAGCTTGCTATGGGGCCGGTGGGCCTTTAACAATTACAGATGTTAATCTCTTATTGGGCAGATTGAAAGGAGATTTTTTCTCGATTCCGGTATATGAAAAATACGCAGAAACGGCTTTGAATAAGATTCTTTTAAAAATTCAACTATCAACCAAGAAAAAAATTGAACGTCATTTTCTGCTAGAATCATTCATACAGATCGCCAATGAAAAAATGGTGGATACGATTAAGCAGGTTTCCATCCAACAGGGTCATAATCCCGCAGACTATACGTTGCTAAGTTTTGGCGGAGCGGGTGGCCAACATGCGTGTGCTGTGGCAGAGATGCTGGACATGAAAAAAATTCTGATTCCATATGATGCCGGGCTGCTTAGTGCTTACGGAATCGGCCACGCTAAAATTGAAAGGTTTGAAGAAAAATTACTCTTAAATACTTTAGATAGTGAGCTACCCACGCTAGAGAAAACAATCGGTCATCTATTCCAGATTGGGAAACAGAAATTGTTGCAAGAGAATTTTCCGGAGGCGGAGATAACGAATGAGAAAAAATTAATTTTCCTCCGCTTCAAAGGCCAAGAGACTACGTTAGAAGTTGAGTTCGAATCCATCGAAAATATTTCTAACCTATTCAGAAAAAAATATATTTCCATTTACGGCCATTGGATTAAAAACAGGGAAATAGAAGTAGAATCCATTCGAGTCATTCTTTGCGTGAAGGCTGAATTAGAAAAGAATGTTTCGGGTCGCCTTAAAAAATACAGGCCAAAAGCACAAGCCCAGTCGACCTATTTGGATAATGGAAAGGTCGCTGAAATAAATGTTTTTGAATGGGAACAGTTAACAGCTGGAGCAACAATTGCAGGGCCGGCCATCGTTGCCAGCAAAAACTCAACAACGTTGGTTGACACGAATTGGAGTTTTCAAATTGATGAAAATAACAACGCGCTTCTGGTCAAGAAATCAGAAGAAGGATCTGGCAAGAAACGGTTTAGTAATGTGGCATCTCTCGAGCTGTTTAGCAATCAATTCACGTCCATCGCTCAGGAAATGGGTGCAATGCTTCAGCGAACGTCCTTCTCCGTGAATGTGAAAGAGCGCTTGGATTTTTCATGTGCTGTATTGGACGCAAAAGGATACCTCATTGTCAATGC
>JABFSY010000512.1 GCA_013140395.1 Cyclobacteriaceae bacterium | reverse complement strand
TTTTTGTTCCGCGTTACCTGGATCAAACGAGCAACAAAGTCACGCTATCTTCTCCTCAAATTAAAAACGATTGGTATGATTCCATTCCTTTCATTGCTGATTTGCATTGCGATGAGTTGCTTTGGGATAGAAACTTATTGAAAAAAATTAACTACGGCCATGTAGATGTGCCGCGCATGCAACAAGCGAATATGGCCTTTCAGGTTTTCACCATTGTCAGTAAAGTGCCGGCCGGCATTAATATTGAGCAAAATGATGGGAATAGTGATCAGATTGCATTATTAAGTTTTGCACAACTGCGCCCAGTGTCCAATTGGTTTAGCATAAAAGAAAGAGCACTCAATCAATGCAAGACGCTCCATGAGTTTGCTGCGGATTCGGACGGAAAACTGCGCGTGATTACTTCTAAAACAGATCTGCAAAAATTCATTTCTGATCGCGCAAAAAATAAATCACTCACTTCCGGCATGTTGGGTTTAGAAGGCGCCCAACCATTGGAAAGTGACTTGGCCAACCTTGATGAATTCTACAAAGCAGGCGTGCGCTACATCGGACTTGCTCATTTTTACGACAATGAATGGGCGGGCTCTGCGCATGGCATGCAAAAAGGTGGGCTTACCGAAATTGGGAAAAAGCTAATCCGCAAAATGGATAGTCTTCACATCTTGATCGACTTAGCGCACTCGTCTCAGCAAACGATCAATGATGTTTTTGCGTTGCACGATGGCCCCGTCTTAGTCTCACACACAGGCATAAAAAGGCGTTTGCAACAATCAGCGAAACTTAACAGACGAACATTTGATGGAAATCGGTAAGAGAAATGGCCTGGTCGGAATCGGGTTGTGGGAAACAGCCGTCTGCGGAAAAGATGCAGCGGCAACCGCCAAAAGCATTCGCTATGTAGCGGACAAAATTGGAGTAGACAAAGTAGCACTCGGTTCCGATTGGGATGGCGCCATTGAAGCACACTTTGATGTAACCGGATTACCACTATTGGTTAGCTCACTAGCGAAGGAAAATTTCACCAAATCAGAGATAGAAAAAATATTGGGCGGCAATGTGAGAGATTTCTTTTTACGCAACCTGCCTGAATAATTGTTGCGTATGAACGATCATCATTTCTTTTACCTGGGGCTCACCTTCATACTCATGCACGAGATGGATGCCATCCGTTGTAAGGAGTGGAGAATTTTTCCAGGGCTATCGGTACTAAATGATTTGTGGGGCTACCGCGTTTTTATGCTAGCTCACATTCCTCTTTTCATATTTTTATTCTTGGGGCTTTCGCAAACCGAAAACAGTCGCCTCATTTTTGGGCTAGACGTTTTCTTTATCATTCATGTGGGCCTACATCTTCTTTTTCTCTTACACAAAAAGAATGAATTCAAAGATTGGATTTCGTGGACGATTATTTTAGGTGCGGGGGTGTTTGGCTTACTTGATCAGCTATTCACTACTTACTAAACAACTCCTCGTTGTTGCGGGTAGCCTGACGCGCAACATGGCAATACATTGATAGCTAGTTGCGAGGACAATTTGTTATGGAATTTAAATTAACAATATGTAGCGCCAAATAATGTTGGCTTGCAGCCATTAGTTTTCGTACTTTTGCTTTAATTGGCGGGTAAAAAAAGTGATTTCAAAAGCTTCGCTCCATCAAAAATAATAACTGTTTTGAGTAATCATAAAAAGGAGAACGTGAAAAAAACATACCAAAAAAAACTTACTTCGTTTTTGTTCCTTGCACTTGTCACACTTGGTTGTAGTAAAAGTGATGATAACCCTATTACACCAGTTTCGAATATTACTTTTTCAACCTCGCCTTTTGACTTGCAAGGTGTAAATGCAAATTTCGCAAAAGACATTGCTTATGACAGCAAGGACAGAACACAATTCGATATATGGCTACCTACTTCCAGCACACCCACGGGCTTGGTCATCTATGTACATGGTGGCGGTTTTACAAGTGGCGACAAAGATTTTGTGTATGCTGTTCAATCAGGCGGAGTTTGGGATTTTCCTTCTGACATTCGGTTTTTGCTTCAAAACAATATTGCTTTTGCAACAATTCGATACACCCTATTAAGCCCAACCGGGGAGACACAAGGAATTAAAAAATCTATGGCAGATGTAAGAAGGGCTTTACAATACATCAGGTCGAGGGCAAGTGATTTTAATATTGACAAGTCTAAAATAATCTTGGCGGGTAATTCAGCGGGTGCAGGCACTTCTCTTTGGATAGCCTTTAACAATGAATTTGCAGACGTTTCAAACAGTGATCCAGTATTAAGAGAGTCGACCCGAGTAAAAGGCGTGGTTGCGAGGGAAACTCAATCAAGTTATAATATTGAAGATCGATGGGTGAATAATGTGTTTGTTGACTACAGTCTCACTTGGTCACAAATATTGGCCAACGAAACAGGCAACATTCAAAAGATATATGGAGTGTCGTCAAATGCACAGTACGAATCAGCAGCTATCGATACGTATAGAGCGGAAGTTGATATGTTATCTCTACTTTCTGCCGATGATCCTGAAATTTGGATAAACAATACACTTAGAGATGTCGTAAATCCATACAATCCCTTTAGTGCAGATATACCCTCGCACCATGCTTTTCACGCAAGGGAATTGAAAAAGCGAGCCGATGCAGTGGGAGTTAAAAACATTTCCTACTACGGTAAAAATCCAGTACTGTATTCTCATCCAAGTAATGAGAGTTGGACTCTATTCTGTAAAAGAAAAATCAACGAATAGCTACCCCTAGTTGTCGTTGGTGAAAATTAGTTTATTGCAACTCTTCCTAGAACTTTGTTTAGACGCTGAAATTATTCGCATACAACAAAATGAAATCAACAATCGCGTTGCAACGCTACAAACCCGCATCTTACTAGAGATGACGGATATCATAGAAACTACTCATCGGCTTTATCATCTTTATCAAGAATATATTGCTGAGGAGAGAAAATGACAGTCTGCTTTGCTACTGCAAAGTAACAGTCAGATCCAAATAGCAGAATAATTTTTCGTCAGATTAGTTTTTGGTCCAGAGCCGTGCGCACTAAGGCTGCAGTATTTTTTACCTGTAGTTTCGAGATAAGGTTTTTACGGTGCGAGTCAACGGTGCTGGTACTCACAAAAAGTTTATCGGCTATTTCGGGATTGGTTAACCCGTCTACAATCAGTTTCAGCACTTCTATTTCCCTTCTCGTAAGTAGAGGCCGGTTGTGCTCTTGCATGCTTTCACGAATCGAATCCTTGCCAAGCCAATACTCTTTTCCCGATGTTGCCGCCCCAATTGCCTTTTCAATTTCTTGAAGAGAGGAATTTTTTAATAAATACCCAATGGCACCAGCCTCCTTCATGCTTCGCAAATAAGTAAGCTGATCTAGATTGGTGAGGGCAATTATTTTTAACTCGTGCCATCGCTTTAATAATG
>JABFSY010000313.1 GCA_013140395.1 Cyclobacteriaceae bacterium | reverse complement strand
AGGCATTTTTGATTATTCTGGCTCAATGTCTTAATATTGCAGTCCGAAATTCTTCCTTAGCTCAGCTGGTTAGAGCATCTGACTGTTAATCAGAGGGTCCCTGGTTCAAGTCCAGGAGGGAGAGCACAAAGAAAGGCACCGCAGATGTGGTGCCTTTCTATTTTTAAGCTGGATATACCGGAAATGGGAAATAAGCTGTGCATCATTCTTTCTCTTCTATTTTCTGTGTGTAACAACCTTGAGGCTCAGATCGATTCTAAAGCTCGGGAAAAGGATTTGATCGATATTTTCTCCGATATCTTTGAAAAATCTGATAAGAAAAAACCTGAGGTAGCCAGAAAAGTTTCCTTTTCGATTATTCCAACTTCATCTACCAATGGGGGAAAAAGAGTTTTCGTGTCAAGCATCAATGCCGCTTTCGTTTTAGGGAACAAAGACTCCACGAATTTTTCAAGCGTTTTCTTTTTACCGTATACCAATTTCTCTGACAATATTGGCTTCGGCATCAAGCAGAATCTATTTACTGCCCGCAACATCTGGAACTTGCCGGGTGAAATTCGGATTAGCAAACTGGCGCAGTATACCTATGGACTCGGAAGCGAAACCAACGAACAGCAACGAGTAGACCTGGACTATAACAATTTGAGAATTTATATGAACGCCAACCGCAACGTAGCTCGCAATTTTTTTGCTGGATTGGGCTTCGAATATGATAATTACTACAACATCAGTTCTGTAGTTGCACCCAATGGCGAAAATGCCTACACGAAATATGAATCTGGCTCACCGAATGCTTCGACCGCTCTTGGATTCAATTTTAACATTCTACATGATAATAGAAAGAATTCCATTAATCCTGCTGATGGGTGGTTTTCCGCACTGATCTATCGCATCAACCCGTTATCTGCTAGTGCGGGTCAATGGACCTCACTCTATTTGGATCTTCGAAAATATATTCGAATCCACTCCTCCTCCCGAAAGATTATCGCGATCTCCGGATTTTATTGGGGGACGGACGGAACAGTTCCCTACCTGAATCTTCCGGGCACACAACTAGAGTTTTATGGGCGATCAGGAAGAGGATATTCAGCCGGTCGCTTTCGCGGAAAAGAAATGCTTTATGTAGAAAGTGAATACCGCTTTGATATTTCCAAAGATGGTTTCTGGGGAGGTGTTCTCTTTATAAATGCACAATCATTATCTGATAGTAATAACAATTTCACAGCTATCAATCCGGCAGGCGGTTTTGGTGCACGAATAAAATTTAACAAAACATCGGAAACAAACCTTACACTCGACTTTGGTTTTGGCAAAGACTCCTTTGGTTTTTACATTGGCCTTGGCGAGTTTTTCTAACTAAGAATCTATTTTGCCACTTCAAAATAAAGAAAGCTGCTGATCTTTACTTTTAACCAGTTGAGTGCTCCTTACCGCACCGTTAGCATTCACAATTTGATAAACCTCCGTTGCAGAAGTTCGCGGTGCCACAATTACGTGAGTGCTACCCGCTACGCTTGAAAACAAACCTTCCACAATCTCGGGCTTGTTGTTATTCTTTGAAAGATGTGACAGGAACAAGTGACTCATAAAAAGTGGCCGATGCTTTAAAAACAATTGCAAGGCTTCTTTATTGGATAAATGTCCAACTCCTCCACGAATTCTGTTTTTTAAATGCTGTGGGTATCCTCCCTTCTCCAACATATCTTCATCATAATTCGATTCAAGAAAGGCGGCATGGCATAACTGAAAACCTTTTGTCAAATGCTCGCATACTCTCCCAGAATCTGTAAATACTCCGACATTTACTCCACCGTGAGAAACAATAAAACTATGTGGATCGTTGGCGTCATGTAATTTCGGAAGCGCCACAACTGCCAAATCACCCACGTACACTGGCTCGTAGGCCGTAAAATGAACAGCCAAACTTTCAGTCCACTCTAATGACTGATTTTTTCGCGTGGCTGATGTAATGTAGATGGGAATCTTGAACTTCTTGACAATCTTGTGCAGTCCGTTAATGTGGTCGGAATGCTCATGCGTGATAAATATCGCTTTCACTTTCTGCATCGAAAGCTCGAGCTGCTTCATCCGTTGCTCCGTCTCTCTACACGAAATACCAGCATCTATCAGTACCGCTTCGTGTTTATTGCCAATGTAATAGCAATTACCGTTACTGCCTGAATTTAGTGAAGCTACCTGGAGTGACATTCTTCGAAGGTACAGTTTTCGTAGAAACTTACTTCTTAAATTTATTCATCAGGGCTGCCATCTTCTCTTCCATGCTTACCTCGCGCACTGGTTCTTTTGGTTTTGGCTTAGTCAATCCTTCGGACTTCATCGACTGATGACTACCCTCCTTTTTCGGAGACGCATTAAACGGATCACTCTTCAACGATAATGCTATTCGCTTTCGCTGAACATCTACCTCCATCACCGTTACTTTTACTTTTTGTTGTACCGCCACCACTTGGTTTGGATCTTTCACGAAGCGATCTGCCAAATGACTCACATGTACGAGCCCGTCCTGATGAACTCCCACATCAACGAACGCTCCAAAGTTAGTGACATTGGTAACGATTCCCGGCAACACCATTCCTACTTTAAGGTCTTTCACTTCGTTTACACCTTCTTGAAAAGCAAACACCTCGAATTTCTCGCGCGGGTCACGACCAGGCTTTTCCAATTCAGCAAGAATATCATTGAGTGTTGGGAGACCAACTGAATCACTCACGTACTTTTTCAAATCTAACTTCTTTCGCAATTCACTGCTTGTCATTAAGTCACCAACCGTACATCCTAAATCGGTGGCAAATCTTTCCACCAATGCATACCTCTCCGGATGAACCGCACTGGTGTCCAAGGGATTTTTGGCATCTCGAATGCGCAAAAAACCAGCACATTGTTCAAACGCTTTCTCACCCAAGCGGGGAATCTTATGCAATTCTTTCCTTTCTTTAAATGGGCCATGCTGATTACGATACTCAACAATACTTTTCGCCAATTGCGGGCCAAGTCCTGATACATAAGACAGCAATTCTTTGCTTGCTGTATTTACCTCCACTCCCACAGAGTTTACACAACTCATCACCACATCGTCCAAACCAGCTTTTAATTTTCCCTGATCTACATCATGCTGATATTGACCCACTCCTATCGACTTTGGATCGATCTTCACTAACTCGGCAAGTGGATCGGTAAGTCTTCTTCCAATAGATACGGCACCGCGCACGGTGAGATCGTGATTGGGAAATTCCTCGCGCGCTACCTCAGAAGCGGAATACACAGAAGCACCACTTTCATTTACCATCACCACCATGATATCGGTTGGCAAGCCTATTGATTTCACAAAACTCTCTGTCTCTCTACTGGCCGTACCATTTCCAATGGCAATGGCCTCAATTTTAAATCGATCGCAAAGGCCCAATACAATAGTGGCAGCC
>JABFSY010000308.1 GCA_013140395.1 Cyclobacteriaceae bacterium | reverse complement strand
ACCATTAACTTAACTTTTTCAAGATCACAAAAAAAGATGATCTTGAAAAAGTTAAGTTAATGGTGGTGCTAACAACCATTTTGGGCTTGGCATTTGTTGTTTCTCAATATCTTGGGTGGAAGGATTTGGTCGCTCGAAGTGTTTATTTGGTGGGAAATCCGTCTGGCTCGTTTCTTTATATTATTACAGGACTTCATGCGCTACACCTTCTCAGTGCGGTAGTTTTTTTACTGTTTGTCCTATACGCGAGCTTCCGAAATAAAGTGAATTCAAAAAACACGGTGCAGATAGAAATCTGCACAACTTATTGGCATTTTTTGGGTCTTCTTTGGGTATATTTGTATGTTTTCTTAACATTGCTACGATAAAATTGTAACCATGGCACACGCAACTGCAACCACTGCAACGGAACAAGATGTTTGGAATGGGGGAGTCTCCCCGTTGGGCGCCAGTTATGGCAAACTGATGATGTGGTTCTTTTTGCTTTCCGATGCGTTTACGTTTTCCGGACTATTGATTACATATGGATTAGTACGTGCTGCGCATCCGGCTTTTACGGGAGCAGTAGATGCTTTTGTCTTCTCTCATGAGTATTGGCCAATACCTGAAAAGGTTTTTGAAGCTGTTCCCTTTTTACACGGGATAAGCCTTCCATTGGTTTTTGTTGGTATCATGACATTCATTTTGATTATGAGTAGCGTAACGATGGTATTGGCTGTGGAAGCAGGCCATCGCATGGATAGAAAGGCCGTAGAAAAATGGATGCTTTGGACAATTTTGGGTGGTATTACTTTCCTCAGCTGTCAGGCATGGGAATGGGCTCACTTTATTGCTGGTACTGATACGCCAACGCTGTTTAAGGATTTCGTAAATGGTCAATGGATTACGAAAGAGGTAGTGGGCGCGAACCTTCATGTTAATCAATATGGCCCTCAGGATTTTGCTGACTTCTTTTTCTTTATAACTGGCTTTCATGGCTTTCACGTATTTAGCGGAGTGCTACTTAATTTCTTGATTTATTACAATACAGTCACTGGCGTGTACCAGAGAAGAGGCCATTACGAAATGGTGGAGAAGGTTGGGTTGTATTGGCACTTTGTTGACTTGGTTTGGGTATTTGTATTTACGTTCTTTTATCTTGTATAACTAGATTAAACGCTATGGCACATCATTCAGAAGAAACAGAAATTACCGTACTTCCACCTGACAAGGAAAAGATCAAAAAATTATGGACTGTTGCTGGCATCCTAGGTCTGCTAACAGCTTTCGAATTCTTGATTGCTTTTACGATGCATCACGGTCCGGCAAAGACAGCGATATTTGTGGTAATGACGATTGTAAAAGCGGGTTATATCGTAGGTGAGTTTATGCATTTGCGATACGAGGTGAAAGTGCTCTTCTGGGCGATTATGGTGCCAATCGTCTTTATTGTTTGGATGTTGGTGGCCTTTGTTTATGAAGGGATGAAGCTTTCCGATATTAACTTTCTATAAGACGAGTAGACATTTCTCGAAAGGCTAAAGTGACAACTTTAGCCTTTCTTTTTTACAGTAAGACATGAAGCGTAAAATTCTCTTTCTTTCATTGGCGCTTTTGTTACCGGTGATTGTCTTTCTTTTTCTTAAGACGTTTGGTCGAAACCAATTTGACATACCGGTGTACCACAAAGATTCAGTCGAATATATTGCAGCGTGTGAGAGAATCTTTGAGGCTCCTTATGTTATTGCAGATTCGATCACAACTGAAATTGGTTGGAAAGGGAATGAGGCTACGCTAATTAGCTTTTCCGAAATACCATCGGAGGGACTAATGAGATTAAAAGAAGATTTTGAACCAAGTCAGCTGCAAATTGTTTCTCTAAGTACTTCAGAGCTTGCCCGGTTAAAGTGCATTTTTCTCGTTTCTGAAAAATACAACGCTGTGTTGCTGGATGGCAAAAGACAAATTCGAGGCTACTATCAACTGACAAGTCGTGAAGAAGCAGATCGATTATTAATGGAGATATCAATATTATTGAAAGATTACTAGTATGGAGAAGGCAACAACAAGCGCAGAGCCATATAAAAAACTGATCCTGACCCTGTCTATTGTCATTCCTATTGCCGTTGCGGCATTGTTTAAGATTAAGATACCCGGTTATGATTTTTCGTTTTTGCCTCCCATTTATGCAACATTAAATGGCATCACGGCAGTGCTTTTGGTGGTAGCAGTCATCGCTATCAGAAATAAGAATCGTTCTCTGCATGAATGGTTGATGAAGATATCGATCGGTTTGTCGACCATCTTTCTCGTCTTGTATGTTGTTTACCATATGTTTAGTGATTCTACCTCGTATGGGGGTGAAGGAGCCATTCGGATATTTTATTACTTTATTTTGATCTCACATATCGTGCTGTCGGTAGTCGTTATTCCCTTTGTTTTGTTTACTTTTTCCAGAGCGCTTTCTGGCAATTTTGAAAGGCATAAAGCGTTAGCTAAATTTACATTTCCTCTTTGGTTGTACGTAGCCGTAACGGGCGTAGTCGTGTATTTAATGATTAGTCCCTATTACGGAAGTTAGAATTTTTGAATTTGATTGATATGAAAAAAGTTTTCGGTTTTATTTTCTTTCTCTTACTGAACACACAGGTGAGTGCGCAATGTGCGATGTGTCGCGCTACGCTAGAGAATAATATCAGTAATGGAAACATCGGCATAGCAGCCGGCATAAATTTTGGAATTTTATATCTTTTTGTGGCGCCTTATCTGGCCATTGCAACACTAGCCTATTTCTGGTATCGCACCAGCAAACGAAATGAAAGGAAACTCGATAAAAGCAGCCTGGCAAGGTAAATGCCCCCGTTGTGAGAGAGGGGACATTTTTAAATATCCTTTTTCCAGCATTTCAAAATTCAGTGCGATGAATGACCGCTGCTCTAGCTGTGGAGTTAGTTTTATGCCCGAACCTGGCTTTTACTTTGGTGCGCTTTACGTTAGTTACGCCTTTACCATCGCTTTTTTTATTGGCCTCTGGCTGATATTGTATTTGTTATTCGACCCAGCTGATTGGGTCTATGGAGTGACCATCGTACTTGCTTGTGTTCTTTTTGTGCCGTTTAGTTTTCGTTACTCCCGAATTCTTTTTCTTTACTGGTTTGGAGGCATCAAGCGCATCTAATTCTTCTGTTTTTTTTAGGGTAGGCTTTTAGTATTTTTATAAAGCCTTTTCATGCCTTCTAAGAAATACGTTGTATTGCCTTTACTATCACTACTTCTTCTCCTCGGGGGAGTTGGATGGCATCAGTATTTCAAAACTCAGTTTCAAGAAACCCAGTTAAATCGGAGCGTTTCCAGGAATCTCGAAGGAGAAATTCAAGAGATGGATAGGCAGGCAAGTCGTATTGCGAAAACGGCTTTCAGAGAGCTCATGAGTAAACCATTGCCAGATGCTTTTTATCTTCTGGACAGCGGTCAGTTA
>JABFSY010000402.1 GCA_013140395.1 Cyclobacteriaceae bacterium | reverse complement strand
GCGGAATGGTAATCCTTTCCTGTAACCGAGAAAACCAAGCACCTCTGCATTCTTTGCCCCTTATACCGTTACCCACAGAAGTAAAATCTTCATCGGGAAGTTTTGAACTAGTGGATAAAACAGTCGTCTCTATTCCAATGGCAAGTGCCGAATGGGAACATATCGCGAAGTCATTGATTTATGTGCTTGAGCCGGCCACTGGGTTTGCTTTTTCAATACAAAAGGGTGAAAGTGAGCAAGGAATTTCTTTTATATCCATTACTAATAAGGCGCTGGGTGAAGAAGGCTATATTATCGCTATTGATGAAAAATTGATTTCTATTTCGTCCAATGGGACTTTAGGCGCATTCCGAGCGATTCAAACATTACGACAATTGTTTCCCGCATCCATCGAAGCAAAAACAATTCAAAAAAACAAATGGAAAATTCCCGCGGGCACGATTCGAGACTTTCCGCGTTATGGCTATCGGGGCGTCATGCTCGATGTAGCCCGTCATTTCTTCTCGTTGGATGAAGTGAAACGATACATTGACTTAATTGCACTTTACAAAATAAATTTTTTGCACCTGCACTTGTCGGATGATCAGGGCTGGCGAATTGAGATAAAATCCTGGCCAAATTTAACGTTCCACGGAGGTAAAACAGAAGTGGGTGGGGGCGAAGGTGGCTATTACACACAAGAGCAATACAAGGAAATCATTAAGTACGCACAAGAGCGATACATCACGATTGTTCCTGAAATTGATATGCCCGGTCACATTAACTCCGCCCTGGCTTCGTATGGTGAACTAAATGGTGGAACCATCGTTCCGGCAGAAGGCAGGTTTGCAAACGCTGCAAACACCAATAAAATCTTAGATGGAAAATCGAAACCGACCGAACTCTATACAGGTGTTGAAGTGGGTTGGAGCACTCTTCGTCTTGAGAAAGAAGCAACTTTTCGATTTGTGGAAGATGTGATACGAGAGATCTCAGCAATCACGCCAGGCCCATACTTTCACATTGGCGGAGACGAGGCACAAGTGACAAAAAAAGAAGACTACGTGCAGTTTATTAACCGCTTTCAACACATAGTAAAAGCTAATGGAAAGACGATGATGGGTTGGGAAGAAATTGCACAGGGCGAAATTGGAAATAATACAATTGTACAACATTGGAACTTACCCAAGTATGCAATGATGGCTGTTGAGAAAGGAAGTAAACTACTGATGTCTCCCGCGAAAAAAGCCTACCTAGACATGAGCTATGATTCAACGTCATCGTTCGGACTTCATTGGGCTGCCTACATTGAAGTTGATAGTGCCTATAGCTGGGATCCGGAATCTATTGTGGAAGGTGCTTTAACCGAAAACATTATAGGCATTGAGGCACCGCTTTGGTCGGAGACAATTTCAAATATGGATGAAGTCGAGTATCTATTGTTTCCACGATTACCAGGTTATGCGGAAATTGGCTGGTCACAGCAAAAGGGAAGAAACTGGGAGGAATACAAACTGCGGCTAGGCAAACACGCATCTCGATTCAAAGCACTAAATATTGACTTTTATCGATCAAAGAGAGTTCCTTGGGTAGAATAAAAAAAGGTCACTTTAATCAGTGACCTTTTTTTTCATGCGTTAGATTATTTTTTCTTCTTCAACTCATCAAACTTGCTTGGCTGCGCTACTTTCGGAAAGACGTTATCTTCAATCATAATGTCGGCTGTTTCTTTTTCTGGATCTAATACAACGCTTACCACTTCTTTTTCTTTAGAGAACACTTTGGTCACTTTGGTTTCGTTTATCCTCCATATCTCGGCTGGCAAACGTTCAATTTCCTTGCTGCCATCTTTAAATGTCCACTCAATGATTACGGGCATTACCAAACCGCCTTTGTTCGTGAGTGTGATTTCATAGAAATTTTTGTTTTCCATTTTTGCCATCACCGCTTTATCATCTATACGATTAGCAAACTCTCCGTAAAAACGATTATCTGTAGGGATCACCGTAAAATATTCGGGGCCTTTGCTAAAGTCGTCTGGTTTTTTATTCCCATCACCCTCCTTAGGAAGATCACCTTTGGCGACTTTTTTCTCCTTGTTTTCAAGGTTCGTTTTTTCACTTCGAACCTTGTACCATTTCACATTGTCTAGCGACATATCTACGTTATCAGTGGTATAGAACCAGCCCTTCCAAAACCAATCCAAGTCAACAGCCGATGCATCTTCCATCGTTCTGAAAAAATCTGATGGTTTAGGGTGCTTGAACGCCCAACGTTGCGCATATTCTTTAAATGATTTGTCGAACAATTCTTTGCCCATCACCGTCTCTCGAAGAATAAATAAGGCTGTAGCAGCTTTGGCGTATTGCTCAGAGCCCGCTTGAACGACCTGCTCTCCACCCGTCATCAATGGCCTCATGATACTCTTATCGCCTTTCATATAAGGTACAATACCCGCAGGCCTGCCACGGCTCCAATCCAAAGTTGGGTACCGTTCTAGTTCGGTTAGCAGCTGCACAAAACTGTCAATGCCTTCGTCCATCCAAGTAGTTTGACGCTCATCGCTATTAATGATCATAGGGAAAAAGTTATGCCCCACTTCGTGAATAACTACACCTAACATTCTTCGCAGTGTTGCATCATCATACGTTCCGTCTTTCTTTGGTCTTCCAAAATTGAAGCAGATCATTGGGTACTCCATGCCTATAGAAGCAGCATGAACAGAAGTGGCATGTGGATACGGATAGTCGATCGTATACTTGGAATAGATTTCTAACGTGTTCTTTACCGCGATAGTCGATTCCTTTTCCCAAAGCGGGTTGCCTTCTTTCGGGTAGTAAGACATGGCCAATGGAGTTTTATCTCCAATTTTTACGGCCATCGCATCCCAAATAAATTTACGTGAAGAAGCAAAGGCAAAGTCGCGAACATTTGTTGCTTCAAACTGCCAGGTCCTTTTCTCAGAAGATTTTGTTTTCTCTTTTGCTGTGGCTTCGGCCTGCGTGACAATGATGACAGGCTTATCGTAAGTGGTTTTTGATTTTTCAAAACGTTCAATTTCTGTTTTCGTTAACACTTGCTGCGGATTAGACAATGATCCTGTTGCACCTACAATATGGTCGGCAGGAACGGTAATGCTCACCTTGTAATTCCCGAAGGGTAATGTAAACTCACTTCTTCCAAGGAATTGCTTATTCTGCCAACCGACCAAGTCGTCATAGACACACATACGAGGGAAAAACTGGGCGATGGTGTAAACATAATTGCCATCTTCCGGGAAAAATTCAAGTCCACTTCTTCCACCATACAAATTGCGGTCGTTTACATTGTAAGACCACTCCACTTTAAAAGAAACCTTTTCACCGGATCTGAGTGGTGTGGTCAAGTCTACCCGCATCATTGTTTTATTTATGGTGTGGTTTAATGCTTTACCATTTACATCCGTCACCGATTTCACTTTGTATCCACCTTCATATTCGTAAAGGTTAAACTGGCTAGCCATCGATTTAGCAGACGAAGAATCACGAATAGCGTTTGTTTGTGTTTTCGCTGTATTGCTTTCTTTATCTAATATGTTTTGATCTAACTGAACCCACAGGTATTTGAGCACATCGGGAGAGTTGTTGGTATAGGTAATGGTTTCCTTGCCCGTTATGCTTTGGTTAACGTCATTTAGTTCTACAGCCATATCATAATCTGCCTGCTGTTGCCAATATTTTGGCCCCGGTGAGCCCGATCCGGAGCGATATTCATTCGGAGTAGGGAGTATTTGATCGAGTTGCTCAAATTTACCTTGCCACTTCGGTGGTTCCGGTTTTTGTTCTTGAGCGAAGGCGCCTAGCGATAGACAAAGCGAAAGAAATAGTAGCAATTGTTTCATGTGTTAATTATTCAAGGTTCAAGGTTCAAGGTTCAAAATGCAATATTCAAGACGGTTAAAAAAGGTGCAATATTCTTAGAGACGATCCTTCATCAGTATTAATGCAATCCCAGCAATCGCTGACGATAATACCATTTTCCAATCTCTTCGGTTTACTTTTAAGAAATCGACCAAAAGGAAGGCAAAGGTTAAGAAAATAGCTACTACTATTATTTGGCCGAACTCTAAACCCAGATTAAAGGCCAATAGCTGTGACAGAATACTCTGGTCTTTGCCCAAAATTGCTCGCAGGTAATTGGAAAAACCTAATCCGTGGATTAACCCAAAAAAAATAGCAAACAGATAGTTGATTTGGAAACCCTTTTCACCAGTCAGCCCTTCTCTTTTAAAAAGATTTGAAACGGAGGTAATAAAGATGGTGAGCGGAATCAAAAACTCTATAAGTTGAGCATTGACTGTGACAATTTTAAGTGTGGCCAACGCCAATGTAATGGAGTGATCAATATTAAATGCAGTGACTAGAATAAGTATCTTTTTCCAATCGCGGATGAGATAAACTGCACACAATGCCACCACGAACAAGATGTGGTCGTAGCCATTTACGTAGTCTAAAATATGGTCTTTGCCCAACCCAAAATATAAAGAGAATTCACTCATTGCACGTGATTGATAGATGCAAGTATAAAGCTAATTTTGAATTAGGACAATTAGGGGTAATTTTACGGCTCGATGGGGTTATATGTTTGCATGAAAAATTTTTTGACCGTTGTTGGTTGCTCGCTATTCGTTGTTTGTTTTTCCTTTGCGAACAACCGTCAACGAACAACAAACAACGAGTTCCACCCTATCCATATCTCAGTTACCGAAGTAACCTATAGTGAAAAAGACAAAGCGCTTCAAATTACTTCTCGCTTGTTCATTGATGACTTAGAACTCTCGATCCGTTCACAACGCAAAGAGGCGGAGCTTGATATTCTGGAACCAAAGAATGGCCTTACTACCCAACAACTTGTCATCAATTATCTCACTGAACATATTAAGATTAAACTAGACGGCAGATGGTGTAAGCTTATGTTCCTGGCGGTGGAACGAGAAGACATATCTTTGATTGCCTATATCGAAATTGAAGGCGTAAAAAAGATTAAAACGCTAGAGGTTTTTAATGACGCTATTATGAGCACCCACGAAGATCAGTCAAATCTGGTACACGTCACTTACAAAAGCCCGGTGAAGAGTGCCAGGCTCACTTCCTCTAGTCCTTCTGAAAAATTTATATTCGTAAAAAAATAACCCTTTAACCCTTTCCCTTTTATGCGTCAAAAAATAGTAGCCGGCAACTGGAAAATGAACAAGACATTGGAAGAAGCACATATCTTAACGGCAGAGTTGATGGGCATGATAGCCGATGAAGTAAAGGGAAATGTGGTCACGGTTTTGTGTACCCCCTTTCCATATCTCGTGCCTGTTAAACATCAATTGGGTAACTCGTCCATAAAAGTAGGCGCACAAAATTGCAGCGAGCACGATAGTGGTGCTTACACAGGAGAAGTTTCTGCACCCATGCTAAAATCAATGGCTATCCCTTACGTAATCATCGGCCATAGCGAACGCAGACAGTATTTTGGAGAGAGCGGAAAACTACTTGCCACTAAAGTAGACAAAGCACTGGCAAATGGCGTTACTCCTATTTTTTGTTGCGGAGAGCCGTTAGAAATTCGTGAGAAAGGAACCCATGAAGCGTTGGTAAAACAACAAGTAGAAGAAAGCTTGTTTCACTTGAATCAAGAAGCTATCCAAAAAGTAGTGATTGCCTACGAACCCGTTTGGGCCATAGGCACAGGCAAAACGGCCACGTCACAACAAGCACAAGATATGCACGCAATAATTCGCAAGCATATTGCCGGAAAATATGGTTCAGAAACAGCCGAGAAAATCTCCATACTCTATGGTGGCAGCGTGAAGGCCGATAACGCCAAAGAACTTTTCGCTTGCGCGGATGTGGATGGCGGCTTAGTAGGAGGCGCTTCGCTTAAATCACGAGAGTTTGTGGAAATTGTAAAGTCGATTTGAAAATGAATCGATTTGAAAATTTGAAGATGAATGTACCCCTTTTAAGACAACTCTCATTTTCAAATTAGTTAATTTTCAAATCTTCAAATTAGAAAAATGTACTACACCCGCCTTCAAGTAGTTTGTGATCCTGAATTTTCGGAAATTCTTATGGCTGAAATTGGGGAAGTTGGCTTTGACACATTTATGGAAAACGACAAGGGGTTTGAGGCCTTTGTCGAAGAACGAAAGTTTAATGAGCAACTATTAGAAGAGGTAAAAGAAAAATATAAAACAGTCAATCCGCTTCTTTTCATTTGGGATAAAATCCAGAAGCAAAATTGGAACGAGCAGTGGGAAAAAAGTCTAGAACCAATTATTGTAGATGATCGCTGCTTAATCCGAGCCGAGTTTCACAAAGTTGAAGGAAACTATCCTTACGAAATCATCATAACGCCTAAGATGTCCTTTGGTACGGGGCACCACCAAACTACTTACTTGATGATCAAAAACCAGCTTGATCTGGATCACTCCAACAAACGTGTAATGGATGCGGGCTGTGGCACTGCAATATTGTCTATCATGGCTTCCAAACGAAATGCAAAAGAAATCGTAGCTTTTGACATTGATGAATGGAGCGTGATCAATGGCAAAGAGAATATTGAAAACAACTCCTGCACCAACATTGAAATATATCAAGGGACGATTGCTGAGGTAATTCCCACGGGTACTTTTGAAATCATTTTGGCCAATATCAATAAGAATGTGCTTCTTCAGGAAATAGCGACTTATGCAAGCTACCTGGCACCATCAGGCGTACTGCTACTAAGCGGGTTTTATACAAGTGATATTGCTGATCTAAATGCTGAAGCCATTCGGTATGGGCTGAAAGAAGAGAAACGCAAGGAGAAAGAAGGTTGGGCGTCTCTGCTACTAAGTAAATAATAACCTTTTCCAATCGTTAACGCTCATTAGAACTTTCGGTATTTATTTCCGAATTTTCATCTCTTAATATTTACTTTTAGGGTCAAATACCTGGCTGTTAATAGACAGGGAATGGCCAAAATTATGATGCCGTTGATTGTTGACCATTTTTGTCGCCATTTCAAGCCATTTCGCTTGTGAAAAAATCTATCTCGGTCTTATTGTTGGCAATTGGTTTACCGCTCGCTGCTTTTGCACAAAAGGGCAATGTGACAGAGCCTATCCAACAACTAACGTTTTCTGACAGTATTCGTATTTTATTAAACAATACGAAGCTGGTCGATATAATGGCTGTTGGCGATGGGTTTGGCTCGGTGTGGGCAAATATCGGCCCCGCCCAACAAAACCAAATTCAGAAGCAAACTAAATTGATGAAAAAGAAGGGGTATAAATTACGCCCCCATTTTGTCAATTACTATGCTGCGATCGTTGCCGCTCAGTCGGTCGAGAAATTGGATCTCGACCGCTTTAGCACGTTCCTTCAAATTGTTGATAAAGTCATTGCAAAAGAGAATAGCAATCAGGCAAATATCATGTTTCAACAAAGCCGCGATTTCTTTGAGCATCACACGCTTAATTTTCAGAAATATTTTCGCCTCAAAGCGCTAGACGATGAATACACGTTTGCCTATCTCGAGCCCAAAGTAATGGCAAGCGACACCACACAAAACTATACAGCATCTTCCGAGTCAGATACGATTTCATTTATACCCTGGAAACAGCCGATCGTACAACTTGAAATATTGGGAGCAGCAATCGTTTTCTCAAAAGTGACACTCAACTTTGTTACGCTCTATGATTCTGCGTTACTAAAAGATACACAGGGTACGTTCTCATTGCGAGAGAGACTTTTTGTTGGCGAGCGCGGGCAATTTGATTGGAGTTCTGCAGGGCTTTCGCGCGACTCGGTTAACTATGAACTAACCAAATACAGTTTCAGAACCACACAACCTTACCTTCGGGCTCAGCAAGGGAAACTCCTTTACCTAGGGAAATTGCCTGGTCGGATACCTGGCCAATTTGAGTTCAAAAGCATTAGCCACAAATCAAAAGTCGCTGCACAATATCCGCGCTTCAAGTCATACGAAAGTAATGTAGCGATCTTAGGGCTCGGTGAATTTATTAGCTATCAGGGTGGTTTTGGCATGATCGGTAAAAACATAAACAGTCTTTCAGCCAATGGCGAGCCCGCCACCTTGGAAATTCGAGGCGAAGCCGACAAGCGTTTTAAAGCGCAAGCTCCGTCTATCGCGTTCAAAGACTCATTGATCATTGCCGCTAGCGCAAAAGTGACAATCTATCAGGGCAATGACTCAATTACGCATCCCTCCACACAGGTGCGCTACGATCGGACAAAACAGAAGATATCCATCTCAAAAGATAGATCATCCCTACGGAACGCTCCCTTCTCATCCTCCTTTTTTGGAGTTGACTTTAATGCGGACCTCATTCGGTGGGATCTTCGATCAGATAGTTTGACGGTGACAATAGAAGGAAGCGGTGGCATCTCGCCTATGGTCATTGAATCTCATGATTTCTACAATCCAGATGATTTTGAGCAATTAAGAGGTAAGGGACTAGGATTTAATGCATTCCTCATCTTTACGAATTTTGCCAAAGAGATCAACTCACAAGACTTCTCGATTTTTGAGCTTGTCACGGGTAATCGAACCATCGAAAGAATAAAAATGGCTGCGGATTTTCTTTCTCAAAAAGGTATGATCTTGTACAACGCACGAACAGGGAAGATACACGTCAGAGACAAGGCTATGCACCTGGCCAAAATAAAAAAAGGAGGAGTGGATTATGATAACATGAAAGTGCAATCATTAACGGACACCATCGCCAATGCGACCATCAGCCTGACGAGTCGATCCATGGTGGTGCATGGTGTAGAAGAGTTTAATGTGAGCGATTCTCTCAATGTGATCATTAAACCTGATAGCAGCGTCATTACTTTCCTTCAAAACCGTGACATCAAATTTAACGGGACTATCAACGCTGGTAATTTTGAGATAACCGGAAAGGATTTTACGTTTAAGTACGACAGTTTTTTTATTAACCTAAACCATATTGATTCTATTCGTTTTTATATCACTGAGAAAAATGGAACCCGCAGGCGAGTAAACAATTCTTTGGTAGGAGCTGACTCCACTGCCGCAGCAGCCGGTGGACTACAGGCAAGCTCCAACAAAACATCAGGCACCCTTTTCATCAATCGCCCGGACAATAAATCAGGCCGGGCACAAGTGCCCAATTATCCGAGACTGGATGCTACAGCCGGTGGTGTCATTTACTTTGATCGAGAGGAAGTGTTGGATGGTGCCTATGATAAATCTGTTTTCTTCGTCATTCCTCCCTTCAAACTGGATAGCTTGAATGATGCCGATCCGGGGTCAATTAATTTTGAAGGGAAATTTATCTCCAGCGGCATGTTCACGCCCTTTCATGAAAAGTTGCACACGATGGCTGACAAGTCGTTGGGCTTTAACCATTCGGTGCCGAGCAAGGGATACAACCTTTACCTGGGTGAGGGAAAGCTATTTGGCGGGTTAAATTTGGACAACTCCGGGCTGCGCGCCACAGGGAAAATTGAATACCTCGCAGCTAATGTAGAGTCAGATGATTTTGTTTTCTACCCAGATTCAGTTTTAACAAGGGGAAAATCAGGGGAGCTAAAAGAAAAGCAAATCGGCAATGTAACTTTCCCTCAAGCGACCTTTAGCGACTACCAAATGAAATGGTATCCAAAACAAGATCGCTTTCGGTTGAAAAATTCGAGAGAACCATTTTCATTTTACAAAAATACTGCTACACTCAACGGAATTGTGACCGTTTCAAAAACGGGCCTCACGGGGAGTGGAAAACTAAGTACTCGTGGATCAGACGTTTCATCGAAAGAACTCAGTTTTGCATCCAAAGATTTTGGTGCCCGTCACGCCCGCTTTGAAGTAAAGACCGGAAATCCTGACAAACCCGCCTTGACAGGAAACGATGTGCGATTGAAATTCGATCTAGACAAAAACGTTGCCACCATTAGCCCGGAAGTTGAAGGGGTAGCGGCCATTGAATTTCCCTATGCGCAATTCAAGACTTCGATTCCGCAGGCAAAATGGGATTTGACCACTCAGAAGATTGTAATGAGCAAGGCACCCGATGTGCCCATCGAGAATTCCTATTTCTACACGACACGAAAAGAACTGGATTCTCTTCATTTCAATGCAGAGAAAGCTGAATATGACATTGCCACACAGCAATTAAAAGTTAGTGGCATTCCTTTCATCATCGTAGCGGATGCAAAGATTACTCCCGAGAACAATGAAGTGTTGATTTTGGAAAATGCCAAAATAGGCCAGCTGAAAAACACGACCATCGTTCTTGATACACTGAATGGCTACCATCGATTGACACAAGGGGTTGTTGATATCATCTCACGAAAAGAATTTACGGGCTATGCTACCTATCAGTACGTCAATTCTGTGAATGACACATTCAACATTAAAATGACTGACTTTCATCTGGAAGCCATCTCTGCAGAAGGGAAAACACGTAAAAAAGGAAACGTCAATGCAACGCAACAAACAGTTGGAAATGGGTCAGTGGCTGACACCGATAAGATCTTAGTTGCTCCACGTATTTTCTACAAAGGCGACATGGTGATGTACGCTACGCGCCCGGCATTACAACTAAAAGGCTTTGTCAAGCTGGATTTTAAAAAACTAAAAAACTACAATACCTGGCTGGCTTACAATCAAAGCGGTGACGAAAAAGATATCTACCTGGATTTTGACAAAACGGTAACCGAAGAAGGACGAAGAGCCACAGCCGGCTTACATTTTGCTCAAGATAATAGCCTCTACATCACTTTCGTCTTTGACAAAAAAGATGAGGGAGATGAGGATTTTTTCCTGCCAAGCGGTTCACTCTTCTTTGACAAAGAAAGCAGTCAATTTAAAATTGAGGACCGCCAAAAAGCAGCTGGCGAGAAACTATCAGGAAAAGTATTTGCCTACAATGAAGAGAAACAAGAAGTCGGTTTTGAAGGACCCATCAACTTCTTCAAGAACACGAATGGTTTCAAACTAACGGCTTCTGCTATTGGATCCGGAAGTTTGACTACCAATGAAATTAAGATGAATTCATTCATCATGGCCAATATGGCGATTCCTGATATGGCCTATCAGCTAATGGCCAATAATCTCTTGGAGGTAGTAAAAAGTGAGGGCGTTCTCGAAGGGTTGGGAGATCAAACCGAACTCTTGTATAAAATTAGTAATCTGATTGGCGAACGAGTAACAAAAGACTATGAGCAGAAATCACAGCAGGGCTATGTTTCTTTGGGTACTGTACAAGGGTTAATTCAACCACTCGTTTTTTCCAATGTCAATTTGAAGTGGTCACAAGATCGAAAGGCATTCTACAACGAAGGTGCGATCGGCATCAGTAACAGCAATCGGTTAGATATCAATGGCGCTTTTGAAGGCTTCATGGAAATCCGAAAAAACGAAGATGGTGCACCTGTCTTTCATGTTTTCTTCAAAGCATCACCCGAATCGTGGTATTACTTTGGATTTGAAGACAACCGTTTGATGGTTCATTCAGCTAACCAAGTTTTTAACGATCTGATCACCAAGAAGACAAATGCCAGTAAAGCCAAAGTGGGCGAAATGGTATTCATTCCCGGCACAGACGATGAAATACTCTCTTTCGTCAACCGGTTTAGGCTACAGTATTATGGGATTGAGCAACCTTATGATTTGACAAGCGGCACTTCTTCAGCGAAAAAGAAAGAAAAGAAAAAAGAGGAAAAGAAAGAAGACGATGGGTTTTAAGCTTCAGCCGAAAACAAAGTGGTTGTTGTACGCTAGCAGTGGGCTGATGCTAGTGGGACTTGGCTTGTCGATGGCCATTGATGCGGGATTCAAACGATATGGTGGTGAGCCTTGGTTTTTTTATGGAGCCATCGCTCTTATTGTGTTTAATTCAGGAATCAGTTTGTTTGGTCAGGCGGTGATCGAATTCATTCGGTGGAAAAACCTCCGCTAGGATAGTTCTACTTCGTCTTTTGTATTTATCTCTTCCAGCAATTTTTTACGTCTCCTGCCTACCTTTCGGGCAAACAGTAGCATGATTGGCGTATACAAGAAATAAGTCATACCCGAGATCAAACCCGCTATCCAATGTCCATGAAAAATAATGGCCATCATTACAGAAAGCAATGGGACAGTTGCCATTAATGTGTTTGACTGAATTCTTGAACGCGTGTCAAAACGTTCGATTTCATTTAACTCCAACGCGTCTGCTTGTTTATAGGCATAGGCATACATCAACCGTAAAACGAGGAAAACTGCGGCTGCCCCAAGCCCATAGATGATCATTAAATCTGCAACATCCTTTCCCTTAATCAGCCCGTTCATTTCAGTCAGAATATTGTCTTGTCCTGTCATAGCAGCGATCGGAAAGAGAATTAGCTTGGTCAGAAACTTCAACGGGTAAACATAAAACAGCACGATCACAAGAAACAGTGTATTGAGCACTACGATCTTGCCATTCCGCAAACCATATCGTAAAAAGAAAACATAATGCTCATACCAGATTGAAACGATCAGCGCTATGCATAACAAGAATGGGATTAAATCAAACGCAAAGCGCTTAACCTGCTCAAAACTAGATGGAGGCGAAGTAGAGATAAGTAACAACGTGATCGCTAAAGCAAATACTGCATCGCTAAAATTTTCCAACCTCCCGGGTTCTTGACCACGAAACCGA
>JABFSY010000354.1 GCA_013140395.1 Cyclobacteriaceae bacterium | reverse complement strand
GTTCAGCGTTTTTTTGATCTCAGCCTGGTCTTCGCCCGGGTAGCCAAACTGTAAGAAGAAAGCAGTTTGAATGCCCTTGCTCTTTAAAAGTCGAGTCGCTTCGTAGATTTGGTTTACGGTAGTGCCTTTATCCATCGCGTCCAGAATCTTTTGAGAACCCGACTCCGCACCAACCCACACCGTTTCCGCACCCGACTCCGCCAACGCCTCAATGGTGTTTTCTTCCAAAAGCAAATCAACCCGCGATTGAATTTTGTATTTAAATTTTAATCCTCTTGCTTTTACTTCTGAGTTAAATCCTTGAATCCACCGGGGCTTTAATCCAAAGATATCGTCACACATCCAAAAATGACTCGGAGAAAAACTTTTTAGCAGATGCTCGATTTCATTGACCACCGATATGGGCGAACGGGAATTGTATCGATTCCCATAAATGGGTTTGGCGCACCAGTTACACTTAAATGGGCAACCTCGCGTGGTAGCAATGTTCAAGGAAAAGTATCCGTGGTATTTCAGCCAAATGTCTTGATAGGGTTTCAAATCAATCATGTCCCAAGCTGCCATCGGTATTTGATCGAGGTCGCGAATGACGGCACGATTTGGTGTTTCGATGGTTTCGCCATTTTTACGAAACGCAACACCCGTCACTTGTGTTGGGTCATGTTTCCGATCCAAATAAATAAGTAACTCTTTCAATGTTTCTTCGCCTTCTCCCCGCACCACATAGTCAACACCATGTTCAAAATATTTTTCAAAATGGTCGGTAGAGTCAGAACTGCAAATGATGACGATGCAATTTTGCTGCTTTGCCAATGACGCCATTGTAAAGGCTGCCTGACGCATTACCGTCAGGCACATTTTCGTTAAGTAATTGAAGCCATCATCATAAATAACAAAGTATTCGGGTTTCGCTGCTAACGCTTTTGAAATAGAGTTTGGGTTATCAGAGAGCCCTACGTCAACAAAATTGACATCAAAGCCTGAATTGCGTACCACGGCTGCAGCCTGCAAGGTTCCCAATGGAGGATACGGTTGCTTCGCGCTCCATTGCTTTTCATCGAGCGGATACAAATAGCCTTGCGTAAACAAAACGTTCATACAGGTGCCGTGTCAAAAAGTGATTGCAGTTCTTTTAAACGGTTTTCGTACAGGTCAAGAATTCTTTTTTGATTATGACCAATATGAACTTTTGAAACATCTGCTCTCGCTTTAAAGGCAATAGCAAAATCCTCTTTTGAAAACTTACTCTTGTGTTGGCGGCTAAGTTTAAAAAGCGTGAGCTTCATTAAAAACCGTTCGGTTCGTGTGCCAAAAACACCTAAAAAAAATTCCAGGAGAGCAGTTCGCTTTCTTGGTGAAGCGGAAGAAAAATCAGTTTGGTTAATCTTAAAGTTTGGCAAAAGGTCATGTAACCATCTGTTGGATTCAAGTAGCTGGAAATAGTATGTGTGCCCATAAACCGGAATCAATGTCGTTAACTCCGTAGCCGTGAATACGTTTCGCTCGTCAATCGTCAAATTATCAGAGGAGATAAAATAGTTCAAACAATAGTTTCGATAGTTCTTTTTTGCAACCAGCAATTTCCGTGTAAAAACAAAAATGGTTCGCGCCAGCCATAAGTGGTTCGGTGCCGTGACAATAAAAAAGTCCAAATCACTTTTATCGTCTGCATAGTTTTTGGACAGCGATCCTGAAATAAAGATACCTCTTATAAAAGGAAACTTGGATATAAACGATGCTTTCTGTCGCGCCAAATCCATCTGCTCGCGAGCCCGCGCGTTTGCGGTTATCCTTTTCTCAATCAAACCAAAATCATTGCGCAGCGTAAAAAACTCATCGAAACGGTACACCCGACCATCGTTTACCAGTTCATCAATGCTCTCTTCCACTTCTCGTTCCGAGGCTTGTAGAGACAGTTTTGTGTGAATCTCAACCAGCGTAAGTGGATAGGAGAAGACATCATAATAAGCTAACGTGCTAACAATGCTGAATCTCAACGGCTTGTTTAACATGCGCTAAATTTACTATTTTTTATTTCCGGTTATACTGTTAATTTGTACCGCTAACGATTGCAGAATGATTAATAACTCGGTTGAATACGACCAACAATATTGCGAAAGCAAATTGCAACCAGAGGAATTTTGGGAGCAGCAAGCGTCAACACTTTTGTGGAGAAAAAAATGGGACCGCGTACTCGAATTCGACTTTTACAAACCCGAAGTGAAATGGTTTATTGGAGGTAAACTGAATATTACAGAAAACTGCCTCGATCGCCACTTGCCCGCTCGCGCCAATCAAACTGCTATTCTTTGGGAATCAAACGATCCATCCGAACCTTCTAGAAAAATAACCTACCAGCAACTTTCGGTTGAGGTCAATCGAGCCGCCAACATGCTGAAAGCAAACGGTATCAAAAAAGGCGATCGCGTGTGTATTTACATGCCCATGGTGCCTGAAACGGCCTTTGCCCTGCTGGCCTGCGCCAGGGTAGGCGCGGTGCATTCGGTTGTATTTGCTGGTTTCTCGGCTGGTTCATTAATTGATCGCATCAATGACAGTAGTTGTAAAATGGTGTTAACTGCCGATGGCGCCTATCGCGGAGATAAAAAAATTGATCTGAAATCGATTGTGGATGAGGCCCTAAAAAAATGCCCATCGGTAGAAAGATGCATCGTTCTTAATCGAACCAATCTTTCAGTTTCCATGCAACCCGTACGTGATCTTTGGTGGCACGAAGAGATCACAAAAACAAGTGACGTTTGTGTAGCCGAAGAGATGGATGCCGAAGATTTGCTCTTTATTCTTTACACCTCAGGCAGTACCGGAAAGCCAAAAGGTATGGTCCACACCTGTGGTGGTTATGCGGTGTATACGAATTACACATTTAAAAATGTTTTTCAGTATAAAGAAGGGCAAACATTTTGGTGTACGGCCGATGTGGGCTGGATCACCGGTCACTCATATATAATCTATGGTCCTCTTTCAGCTGGCGCCACCACGTTGATGTTCGAAGGCGTACCGAGTTGGCCTGATATGGGTCGGTTTTGGCATGTCATTGAAAAACATAAAGTCAATATTTTTTACACCGCACCTACTGCTATCCGGTCATTGGAAAAAGCACCGCTATCATTTGTCGAGAAATATGATTTGTCATCGCTGCAAGTGTTAGGCAGCGTAGGCGAACCCATCAACGAAGAAGCTTGGCATTGGTATGACAAAAACATTGGCAAAGGCAACTGCCCCATTGTTGACACCTGGTGGCAAACCGAAACCGGTGGTATTATGATTTCGCCCTTGGCAGGAATCACCAAAACGAAACCTGCGTTTGCCACGCTTCCTTTGCCAGGCGTGCAACCAGCGATCATGGACGAAGCGGGAAATGAACTGGAAGGAAATAGTGTTGAAGGAAGATTGACTATCAAATTCCCCTGGCCATCGATGGCGCGCACGATCTACGG
>JABFSY010000205.1 GCA_013140395.1 Cyclobacteriaceae bacterium | reverse complement strand
GTTCTAACTACGACTATTTCGAAAATGGTAAAATAAGAGTAAAAGAGCAATTTGCCTTCAACGGAAAAGACAGCAAACAGGAAGAGTTTACAGAAGATGGGAATCCGGTTTTTACCAAGGAATTTAGAGACGGCAAACCGCATGGCACCTGGTTGTTTTTCGCCAAGGATGGAAAAAAATTACTCGTAAAGGAAAATTATGACAAGGGCCAATTGCATGGTCTGCGTACGCAGTATCACGAGAATGGTGAAAAGTCAGTGGAAGAAACCTGGCAATTCAATCTGATAACCGGTACAGTTAAAAACTACTATGCCAGCGGAGAACTGCTTTCTGAATGCGGATACCGGGGCAGCCGACAACACGGTATTTACACAAGCTATTTTACCAATGGGAAAATAAAAGAGCAAGGCGAATACATAGCCAACAAAAAACACAAAGAATGGAAAGAATTTGATGAGAATGGAAAACTCATCAAAACCCTGGTGTTTCAAGCCGGCATCTTAAAAGGCGAAAAGAAAAATTAGACTTCTCCGGTTTCAAGTCTCCATTTTTCAGGAGACCTCCACAAGCTAGAAAGTAGCAATTCTCGCATGAAAATAAATTCCTTCGGCAACTTATCGTACATGCGCTCGAACAACTCCGCATGATCCAATAACTCACGCTTCCAGGCTTCGCGATCAATTGCCATGATGGCCTCAAGTTGTTCTCTCGTAAAATCAGAGCCCGTCCAGTCGAGGTCATCATAATGTGGCATCCAGCCAATAGGACTTTCTACTGCATTAGACTTTCCTTGAATTTTCTCAACCACCCACTTCAACACGCGCATATTTTCACCAAAGCCAGGCCACAAAAAGTTGCCTTCTTCATCTTTGCGGAACCAATTCACACCAAAAATCCGTGGAGGGTTTGGAATATTTCTTCCGAATTGCAACCAATGATTAAAATAGTCGCCCATGTGATAGCCGCAGAACGGTAGCATGGCAAAAGGATCTCTTCTCACTTTACCGACTTCGCCAAAAGCAGCAGCAGTCATTTCAGAGCCCATCGTGGCCGCCAAATAAACACCTGAATTCCAATTGTGCGCCTGATAAATCAATGGGATGGTCGTGCTTCTTCGTCCACCAAAAATAAACGCACCAATAGGCACACCATTGGGATTCTCCCAATCTTTATCAAGACAAGGATTCTGATGTGCCGGAGCCGTAAATCGGGCATTTGGATGAGCACAAGGTTTTCCTGCAGACGAATCCCAACGTTGACCTTTCCAATCGGTAAGGTTCTTGGGTGGCTCTTTGGTCATTCCCTCCCACCACACATCGCCATCATCGGTCACTCCCACATTCGTAAAGATGGTATCTTTTCTGATCGACTCCATCGCATTCGGATTGGTTTTGGCATTGGTGCCGGGGGCAACACCAAAGTAGCCGGCCTCCGGATTAATCGCGTACAATTTTCCATCAGCACCCGGCTTTATCCAAGCAATGTCATCGCCTACCGTAGTTATTTTCCAACCTTGAAATTCCTTGGGTGGAATAAGCATGGCAAAGTTGGTTTTTCCGCAAGCACTTGGGAAGGCTGCAGCGATGTATGTTTTCTCTCCATCCGGATTTTCCACTCCCATGAGTAACATATGTTCTGCCAGCCAGCCTTGTTCTTGCGCCATGGAAGAAGCAATGCGCAACGCGAAGCACTTCTTCCCGAGCAATGCATTACCCCCATATCCCGAACCATACGAAACAATAGCTCGATCTTCTGGATAGTGAACAATGTATTTTACAGTTTGATTGGTTGGCCACTTCACGTCTTTTTGTCCCGCTGCCAGCGGAGCACCTACGGAATGAAGACACTTCACATACTCACCCTCTTTACCCAATACGTCCATCACCTTAGTACCCACACGAGTCATGATGTGCATATTCACCACTACGTATTCTGAATCGGTTACTTGCACACCAATTTGTGACAAAGTGGAACCAACCGGCCCCATGCTGAAGGGAATGACATACATGGTGCGCCCTTTCATGCATCCGTCAAATAATTTTTTCAACCGCGGTTTCATTTCGCGAGGATCAACCCAATTATTAGTAGGACCAGCGTCCTCTTTTGTACGGCTGCAGATATAGGTTCTATCTTCTACACGTGCCACATCGCTGGGGTCGGAAAAGCAAGCGAAACTATTGGGGCGCTTTTTTGGATCTAGCCGAATAAAGGTTCCTTTCGAAACCAGCAACTCGCAAAGTGTATCATATTCCTTCTTAGAGCCATCGCACCATTGTATGGAATCGGGCTGGCAAAGATCAGCCATTTGCTGCGCCCAGGTTAAAAGCTCCTGATGATGAATCGGGTAAGTAGATTGAGTAGATATTGCTGCCATAAATTACTGTGTTATTATAGCTGCAAAATAGGGATAGAAATCGTCAAAACAAACTCATTCAATCGATTGAAATGATGATCTTTATCATTCTATCTCAGTAGCAATGTACTTTGGGTTGAATAAGTTAAGTCCGATAAACAAGTCCAAAATAAATCCAAAGGAAAAAACAAATTAGAATTGTCACGTGCCCGAAAACTGAACCTAACAAACGCCTCTCCCGACTAACAAACAGATACTTGACTAGAGCAACCAATCCAATAAATCCACCAACGAGAATGAACAAAAAACCAATTAACATGTATGGTCTTGGTGCATGAGGATAGCTTTTGTCAAAAACCAAGTAGGCAATAAGTGTCAGCATAACTCCGACCGCATAAAAAATGATCACATCGACAATCCGCCTTTTTTTCCTGCTTGCATTGCTTGGATTTAGTGATCGCAATTCGTTAAATCATCTTCCTGAAATTTCGAATGCTGTTCTCTACGCTATTAATCGAACTAACAGGATAGGCTTCTTGCTCAATGTAGAAATGCTTTAGCCCAGATAGTTTAGCTTTAGTGAAAATAGATTTGAAGTCGATGCGGCCAGTGCCTACATCTACTTGAAGTTTGGGATCACTTTTATCCATATCCTTTACGTGCCATTGCTCAAACCGGCCTGGGTATTTCGTGAAATAATCCAGGGGATTCTGATTGGCAAAGTGCATCCAATACAAATCCATTTCCATTCCAACCAGTTTTGGATCAAGCTCGTTGAGCATCAACTGATAGGCTACTTGTCCCTCAAACTGTTCAAACTCAAATTCGTGATTGTGGTAGTTCAATCGTATGCCGTATTTATCGCAGATCTCGCCTGCCTTGTTCAATGCTTCACAAAGTCTTTTGTAATCATTGCGCTCGTCTTCGGTCAGAAAAGCAACCACCATAAATTCTTGACCCGCTTCTTTGGCATCGCTTACCGCCTGCTCCCAACCATTTACAATAGTGCCTTTTACTGATTTTAGCGACTCTGATTTTCCATAGCCGTGATGACCACTAGTCACTTTCATGCCAAGGCTTTTTACATAATCAGAAAACTCTTTGT
>JABFSY010000169.1 GCA_013140395.1 Cyclobacteriaceae bacterium | reverse complement strand
GAGATGGAGCATCAGTTTAAAGACGCAGGTATTTCGGCTATCGTTATCGTGTCAAACTTTGCACACAACCTGGAGCAGATAAAGGACAAAATACCAGCCAAGCATATTATTGTTACCGATATGGGCGATATGCTCGGTTTGGTCAAAGGTGCGATCGTGAACTTTGTCGTCAAGAATATCAAAAAACTGGTACCTGCTTATAGTTTGCCGAACGCCATTTCATTTAAGTCGGTATTGGCCAAAGGGGCAAGCCTTCAATTAGCCAAACCAACCATTGATGTAGAAGATGTGGCCGTGTTGCAGTATACTGGAGGCACGACTGGCATTTCCAAAGGTGCGCAGCTATCTCATCGCAATATCATTGCGCACAACATGATGATATCCCATTGGTTTGGTCCCTTACTCAACCCATCTGAACAACAAATTGTGATCACAGCCTTGCCGCTTTATCATATTTTTGCTTTTAGTGTGAATGGCGTGCTTATGTTTCACAAGGGACTTCGCAATGTATTGATAACCAATCCCAGAGATATTCCAGGCTTTGTAAAGGAGATAAAGAAATATCAATTTGCCATCATTACAGGTGTCAATACGTTGTTCAATGGGCTAATCAATAATCCTGATTTTGCCTCTTGCGATTTTTCAAAGCTAAAAGGGGCCGTGGGCGGTGGAATGGCAGTTCAAGATGTGGTGGCCATCAAATGGCAAGAGATTACAAAAAGTCCGTTGGTAGAAGGGTATGGGTTGAGCGAAACGTCTCCTGTCCTTTGCTGTAACCCCCTTACCGGAAATCACAAGCGTGGAACAATCGGAATACCGATGCCTAGCACAGAAGTTGCTATTTTTGATGATGAAGGAAATCAATTGCCTCAAGGAGAAACTGGTGAAATCTGTGCACGAGGCCCACAAGTGATGAAGGGGTATTGGGAAAAAGATAATGAAGGCGTTTTCTTCAGCCCAAATTGGTTTCGTACGGGTGATATTGGTTTGATGGATACAGATGGTTATTTCAAGATCGTTGACCGAAAGAAAGACATGATTAAAGTTTCCGGTTTCAATGTGTTCCCCAATGAAATTGAAAATGTGCTGGCGGGCCACCCCAAGGTTTTAGAAGTAGCTGCGATTGGCGTAGCGGACCCGAAGTCGGGCGAAGTAATCAAAGCATTTATTGTGAAGAAGGATCAAAGTCTGACAGAAGAAGAACTCAAAAAATTCTGCTACGAAAATATGACGAACTACAAGGTGCCTAAATACTTTGAGTTTAGAACGGAACTGCCCAAAACAAATGTGGGTAAAATATTAAGGCGAACGTTGAAAGAAGAAGAAGCAAAAAAAGCAGCCTGATTAAATTTGAAATAGTCCTATGAGAGCAATCCCTTTTTTGATTTTGTTGATAAGTGTTGTCCTTATCTCTTTTAGCTCCGTAAATAATCGATCAACTAGCACGGCTATTGATTCACTGCGCTACACCGAGGAGATCCACTTCAAGAACTTGCGTCAACTTACGTTTGGTGGAGACAATGCGGAAGCGTATTGGAGTTTTGACAGTAAAATGGTCAGCTTCCAATCTAACTTCAAAGACTGGGGGTTAAACTGTGATCAGATTTTTTACATGCCGATTCAGGGAATGGATCTAAGCAATGGTAAAAAGAAACCCACCATGATTAGCACCGGGCAGGGTAGAACGACTTGTTCTTTTTTCCTTCCCGGTAATAAAACGATTCTGTATGCATCCACTCATCTGGGAGGCAAAGATTGCCCGAAAGATGTAGAGCGAGCACCGGGCGGAAAATACTTATGGCCAGTTTATGAAAGTTACGATATTTTTGTCGCTGACCTCACAGGTAAACAGTTAAAGCAGTTAACCAACACGCCCGGGTATGACGCAGAAGCTACCGTATCGCCCAAGGGAGATAAAATTGTTTTTACTTCTACGCGCAATGGTGACCTGGATTTGTATACGATGGATATCAACGGTGAAAATGTAAAGCAAATAACCAACGAACTCGGCTATGATGGAGGCGCATTCTTTTCACCAGATGGAACCAAAATTGTTTTCAGAGCTTCGCGCTTTGCGACCGAAGAAGCACGAAAAGAATATATCGACTATTTAAAGCAAGGTCTTGTTGCGCCTACCGCTATGGAGCTTTTTACTTGCAATGTCGATGGCTCGGATTTAAAACAGTTGACACAATTAGGCAAGGCAAATTGGGCTCCGTTCTATCATCCATCCGGGAAAAAGATTATTTTCAGCTCCAATCACAAAGGTAAAAGAGGCTTCGAGTTTAATCTCTTTATGATTAATGAAGACGGCAGCGGACTTGAACAGATTTCACACGATAAAGTATTCGATTCGTTCCCCATGTTTTCGCCAGATGGAAAGAAAATTATTTTTTCGTCCAACAGAAATAATGGAGGCACCAGAAATACGAATTTATTCGTGGCGGAATGGGTGGATTAGAATTCAAAACTCAGTATTTAAAATTGTAAATCGTACATCTTAAATCGTAAATCAGTATGATCGGATTCTTCGAAAACCAATATCTGTCCTACAAAAAGGATCACATTAAAAACTTGTTAGCATTGGCAAAAGCTGATGGACATGTACATGAAAAAGAAGAGGCCGTGATTTATAAAATCGGGAAGCGCTACGGCCTCAAGGATAGGCAAGTGAAAGCTATCTTGGACAGCAATGAGAAATTTAAGGTCAATGTCCCTGACAATCATCGCGACAAGATGAATGTGCTGTACGATTTGATGTTGATCGTTTTTGCAGATGGTGTGGTAGAAAAGAAGGAGGTGGCTTTTTGTGAAGATGTAGCCAAACAATTCAATCTAAAAAAAGAAATAGTGAAGTGGCTCCTTACCGAGGTATTTGATAAAGGCAAAGCTCCTGCACCTGATGAGTGGGATGAGATGCGCGAACTAGCTCGAGAAAAATACTCATTAAAGAAATAGGTCTTTACTCTTTTCTGGAGTACGCGTCAATTAGAACAGATGTTCTAGTCCGAAAAACTTATCGATAATTACAAGTATCGATAGAATACTCAACAGCAATGGACAAATCCAACTTATGGCGAAGTTGATATAGGCTTGCACAGAAGATCCAAGATAACTTGGATTCCCTAGGGAGAGTTCTTCATTAAGGTTACCGATTTTCCATCTGTTTCGAATAAAGAAGCACATAAAGCAGGCACCTACCGTCAAGCTAATATCACACATATCCGATACGAAGGAGAGAAAATCGGGAGAGTTGTGCACAGGCAATTTATTCAAGAATGGCACAATCCCCTGACTAAACAAACTCGGCAGTCCGAACACAAAAATCAGTGCAGACAGACCCCAGACTACTGGCTTTCTTGGCAGCTTTTTTTGATCGACTAAGTAAGCAGCCGGAACTTCCAACAACGAAATGGTTGATGTAAGGGCCGCAAAACAAATCAAAAGGAAAAAGGACCCCCCTACAAT
>JABFSY010000381.1 GCA_013140395.1 Cyclobacteriaceae bacterium | reverse complement strand
GCTTTAGAAAAGCCTACTACTTTTTCGAGTATCTTTTTTGCTTCTTCTTTTGATAATATGGCCATAATTCGTTGTTAGTTAATAGTTGTTCCTTATTGGTTGCTGGTTGATCGTTTTAGTTGTTCGCGATTAACGACCAACCATCAACGATTAAATTGTTCTTCCAGTATTGATCACATTTACTCCGTTAAATCTTGCAGTTGCCGATCCATGAGAGACAGCATTCGACTGACTCGGTTGTCCTTTGCCATCGTTGAATGCCCCATTTAACCGGTAATCACGCTCGTCACAAATTTGGGTACACGAATTCCAGAATTCGTTGGTGTTGGCCTGATACGCTACGTCTTTCAACATGCCTTCAATTTTTCCATTCTTGATCTCAAAGAACAACACTCCGCCAAATTGGAAATTGTATCGTTGCTGATCGATGGAGAACGAACCGTCCTTCACAATATAAATTCCTTTTTCAATACCGGCCACCATTTGATCCGGTGTGAGCGGTTGCTTGCCTGGTTGCAAGGAAACATTCGCCATGCGCTGAAATTGCACATCGCTCCAGCTTTGCGAGTAGCAGCAACCGTGTGATTCTTTTTGGCCAATGATATTGACCTGATCGCGAATGGCCTGGTAGTTAACGAGCACACCATCTTTGATCAACTCCCATGATTTACACTTCACACCCTCATCATCATAGGCAACATTACCCAACGAACCAACTTGTGTTTTGTCGGCCATAAAGTTGACGATGTCGCTACCGAATTTAAACTTCTTTGATTGCCACTTATCGAGTGTCAAAAAGCTAGTTCCGGCAAAGTTGGCTTCATAACCAAGCACCCGATCAAGTTCAGTTGGGTGGCCTACACTTTCGTGGATGGTCAACCATAGGTGTGAAGGCTCTAACATCAAATCATATTTGCCAGGCTCTACTGATTTAGCCGCAATCATTTGTTTAGCTTGCTCTGCTGCCATGGTAGCATCTTCAATCATGTCATACGACTTGTTGTATAAGATGATGCCGCCCGGCCCTTTAATTTTATCTTCCGCCTTTCCATCTAAGTATTCATAGCCCATTCCGACAGGCGCACTGAAAGCTGCACGTGTCTTAAATTGTCCTGATTGGCGATCGACCATCGACACCTGAAAATTGGGCCAGGTCCGATGAACATCTTGATCGATGTAAGAACCTTCGCTGGAAGCAAAATACTTTTGCTCGTTCACCAAAAACATAATGCTATTGACGAAGCTGGCGCCTTTCTCCAGCGCTTTTGCATTCGCGGCAAGGAGCAAATCTACTTTGTCCTTTACAGGAACTTCAAATCCATTTTTTACAATCGGAGTTTTCCAACTCACTTCGCCATATGAAGGTGTAGTCGCCAACTTCACCGGCTCCTTTTGAAATTTTGAGTTGGCTTTCGCAATGGCAACCGCTTTTTCGGTGGTTCTCTTAATGCCATCAGGCGTTACGTTGTTACTAGCGGCAAAGCCCCAGGTTCCGTTAGCGATTACCCGAATGCCTACACCAAATGATTCGGTGTTAGTGACGCCTTGCACTTTCTTTTCACGAGTGGTGACAAATTGATTTAGGTATCGACCAATTCGCACATCGGTGTAGGAAGCACCTAATCCTTTCGCGGTGTTCAATGCGACATCCGCCAATTGTTTTTTCTGAGCGGTGTCAAGAAAAGGAGTCAGCATGTGTGCGATGTCCACATCCTGCGCAAAGCCAGAGAAAGGTAAGGCCATGGCTCCTGCACTAAGTCCTGCTAGTTGAATAAAATCTCTCCTCTTCATATTCGTTGATCGTTGTTGGTTATTCGTTGATCGTTGTTGGTTGCTGATAATTGTCCGAATAACGGCCAACCATCAACGAACAAAGTTTATATTGTTCTGCCAGTATTAATCACATTCACGCCATTAAATCGCGCAGTCGAACTGCCGTGCGATACCGCGCTCACTTGGGAAGGTTGCCCTTTTCCATCGAAGAATGACCCAAACATGCGGTAATCCTTTTCGTCACACACTTTCACGCAACTATTCCAAAACTCTTGCGTGTTTGATTGATAAGCGACATCATTGATGATGCCAACAATCTGTCCGTTTTTGATTTCATAAAACACGGTGCCGCCAAACTGGAAATTGTAGCGTTGCTGATCAATCGAATAGGAGCCTCTCCCTGCAATGTAAATTCCTTTCTCTACATCTTTAATCATCTGATCGATCGAGTAGGCCTCTTTTCCTGGAGCCAGTGAAACATTTGGCATGCGTTGAAACTGCACGTCACTCCAACTTTGTGAATATGCACATCCGTGCGATTCATTTTGTCCTAGCATGTGCACTTGGTCGCGTATGGCTTGAAAGTTGACAAGGATTCCGTCTTTGATTAAATCCCACCGTTTGCATTTTACACCTTCATCGTCATAGCCCACAGCGCCCAATGAGCCAGGTTGTGTCTTATCTGCAAAAATGTTTACCTGCTTGCTGCCATAATTAAATGTTCCTGATTTCAATTTATCAATGCTGGCGAAACTGGTGCCCGCGTAGTTGGCTTCATAACCAAGTATGCGATCCAATTCCAATGGGTGGCCTACACTTTCGTGGATGGTCAAGCCCAAGTGATTTGGTTCCAATACTAAATCATATTTGCCGGGCTCGACTGATTTAGCTGAAATCATTTCCTTCGCCTGACGCGCGGCTGTGGTCGCATCCTCAATCATGTCGTAGCTATTGCGATACAACACCATGCCGGTAGGAGTAGATAATTTATCTTCTGCCTTCGGGATCATGTACTCGTAACCCATGCCCATCGGGGCGCTCATCGCATCGCGCGATTTAAATTTACCCGAAGCGCGATCAATCACATTTACCGTAAAGGTGGGCCAAATGCGATGGATATCTTGATCGATATAAGAACCATCGGTAGAAGCAAAATATTTTTGTTCGTTTACCTGAAAGAGATTCGAGCTGGCAAAGGTGGCACCTCCCTTTTGGGCAGCAGCATTGGTGCTTAGTAATAACTCTACCTTTTCAGAAACTGGAACTTCAAATGCATTTTTTTGAATGGGGGTATTCCAAGAAACTTCACCGTAGCCTTGAACAGGTGCGAGTTTCACAGGCTCGGTTTGGAATTTACTATTTGCTTTCGCGATGGCGATCGCACGTTCAGTTGCTTTTTTTATTCCATCGGTTGAAACGTCATTGGTAGAAGCGAAACCCCAGGTGCCTTTCGCAATTACGCGAACACCTACGCCAAATGATTCCGAACTTTGAATGCCTTGCACACGAGTTTCGCGAGTGTTGATAAATTGATTCAGGTAGCGACCAATGCGCACATCTGCATACGAGGCTCCTGCACTCTTGGCGGTGTTGAGAGCCACATCAGCCAATTGTTTTTTCTGCACAACAGTCAAGGGCATTTCCAGCAGCGCCTCGATCGACACAGGGTTTCCCATCATCGGAAAAGGAAGAGCCAA
>JABFSY010000091.1 GCA_013140395.1 Cyclobacteriaceae bacterium | reverse complement strand
CGCCCTTGGCAGGCCAAACCGGGAAAAGTGAAACTACTTTAACCAAGCTGGCCGATGAAACAGCAATAAGCTATTCGGATTTGGCCAACCTCGAAGCTTGCATCAAAATACATTTGTCAGATGTGGGCCCCGAAAAAGACATTGTCTTAGCTGCAGGAAACATCGGTGCATCAGCAACGAAATCTATAGCTGGAGGTCGGTTAGGAATTGCAACCTGTCAAAGCAATTAGTTTTTTGGCACGTCTGAATTAGAAACTGTCACGTAGGGTGACTTGTATGTTTTCATGAATTCTGCATAGGAATTCTGACCCTTCTTGTGATGATTTCCCCCGAAAAAAACCAAGTACGGATGAAACTCTTCTGGCTTACGATAGCCCGCTAACGGATAAACCGCAGTAAAATCCTCTTCCAGAAAGGTAACAGTCGGGTAGCTTAGCTGGTTATTGAGCAATGCTGCTGCTAGTTGATGGGTTCCCTTATTTCCATATGGCACAAATTTGAAGGTGGTTCCATTGAACACCACATCTGCTGTCTGCTCAGCATCAAATTTTACAGGATAAAACTTCTCGTTTAGCAGTTTCGCCACGGCAGGGTCTGCAAAAGTGTTTTTGTCCATCACCTTGCACCAACCACACCAATCGGTATACACATCAATGAATATCTTCCTTTTTTCGGTCTTTGTACGTTCCACCGCTTGTTCAAAGGTCATCCATTTTACTGGCGATGCTCCGCTTGATTCCTGAGCCTGAACGGAGTCAGGGGTCGAAAAAATTGCTAAAATGAGTAAGAAGACAATTATTTTGTTGTTCATGCTGTAATTTTTAGGCCTTCCATCCGACAAATTTAAGCAGAAAGAAGTTCGGATCATTGATAATATTTTGGCGGCTTTTGTAACTAGTTGCAATCCAAAAAGTATTCCATTTACGAAGTATGAAGATCAATAGAAAAGATATTCTGACTGTTTTTGGCGTTTTGATGGCCTTTCTGGTTGCTGCAACCGTACACCTGTCAGAAAGCAGCGAAATCCCAACAGGAATGACCTCGGCTACTTCTGAACTTGCCTTTCAAGTAAAGAAAACGAGCCAAAAATTTAAAATTTTAGTACAGCTAAAAAGTCTTTTCAGCCACAGCCATCACCGGTAGGCATAATAGTGCAAAACCGTTTCGATGGCTTTTCGCATGGCACTATTTATCGGGTAAAACTGGTTTGTTAAATCAAAATCAATGGCATGAAGCTGCATATAATATGCACTCATTACTGGCACCTCTTCACCCGCTTCAATCTTGCTTTCGGCCAGCTCATAGTTCTCCTTCTGCTCGGTTTTAATAATTTGACAAGTAATCAATTCCTTTTTTGAATACTTGTTGGTACGAGCGGAATAGCCAAACAACCTACATATCAAACCTCGGTGATGGTATTGCGAGCAAAGGCCCGCACCCGCCTGCGTAGGGTTAAAAATCAAGCAAATCGAAGAATCGGTAGTTTCCAGCTTCTCGAGCCACTCGTCCGCAAGTTTATTTTGGTAAAGAAAATAGGCAAAGGGAAGAAACTCAAGTATCGTTGCTTCAATGTCGGGTTTGGTACAACACTTACCACATCCAAATTTGCAGTGCAACCCTGACCAAGACTGAAATGTGGAAATTTCCATATCAAACTTTTCAAAGACTTCCTCCACCAAGTTTACTTTTTCTTCCAGGGACATCCGGCAAATGTAATCTAATGGGCTTATTGTCTTCGTATAGTTGACTGTAAATCCATTTGCTAACTTGAACCGTGAAAGCAATTATGTCTAACGGAATATCTATCATCATTCCTGCTGTGGATGAGGCCTCGATAATAGCTAGAGCCGTTTTACAGTTTACCCAAAACACTCATAGCTCTTTTTTAGAAGTGATTGTGGTGGATGGAGGAAGCAGAGATCAAACAAAAGAAGTCGCCTTTGGAGCGGGAGCGAAAGTGATAGAAAGCCCAAAAAGAAACCGAGCTGCGCAAATGAACCTTGGAGCCCGTTCGGCCAAATTCTCTCTTTTATATTTCGTTCATGCTGATGTGCAAGTGCCAGCAAGTTTTTATGATGATATTTTTCTTTCTATCAATAACGGCTTTGAATCAGGTTGCTATCGATCAGACTTTGAAAGCTACCCGGGTTTGATGCGCTTGAATGCATACATGACTCGTTTTAATCTACTGACTTTTCGAGGGGGAGATCAAACACTATTCATTACAAAAAACGCCTTCGACAAACTGAACGGATTTGATGAATACTATACGATCATGGAAGACTATGATTTTATCGCGCGACTTTGGAAAGCGAAAATTCCCTTTGAATTGATTCAAAAAGATGTTGTGATTTCTGTTAGGAAGTATGAAAAAAACTCATGGTTGCGAGTGCAAATTGCCAATGGTATTGCCATGTTTTTGTTTAAGCAAAAGAAAAGTCCTGAAGTGATTAAAAAATACTATCGAAAACTCTTGAACTACCGCGAAGAAAACTATGACCTATGAGATAAACCGAGAGTTTGATCGAATCTAATGAAACGCTAGACTTCTTTTTCAACCAACCGAATACCCAATTCGGCTAACTCAGCAAGGACAGGCTCGTAAATCTCCTTCGTTACCGGAATCACTACTCCCCTATTCTTGATTTTACCTTGTAACAACAACTTGGCAACGATGGCAAGTGGAAGACCCACTGTCTTCGCCATAGCTGTGTTGTTTTCGTCATCACCTGTTGCGGTCAGGTAAGCCTGAATTTCTTTGGCAACTCCTCCCTTTTCATATCGAAAGCGATGCCACATCACAATAAAATCTTTGTCACCCGTTTGCAGCTTCCATTTTTTATTCAGGATGTGCTCTAGCACTTGAGCCGGTGTACCTTTCGTCAACCCTATTTTTTCGTCAGTAAAAAACCCACTCCAACGCAACCGCTTCATTTCTTCGCCTTTCACATTCAGGCCGAAAGTGGCGGCTATCACTTCTTCTGTGGTCTTTCCTGATTGTGTCTTTACAAATGCAAGGATAAAATCGATATGCCGCATTTGGGCAACTCCCTCCATCTCATACACATCTTCACAACAACCCAACTGAACCAACACATTCCACGCACTGCAATAGCCTTTGTTTCTTAACGTACCGCGCAGCATCGTTTTTATGCCCTGCAATCCATAAGTGTCAAGGTACTTGAGAGAATCCCTATTGGCATACCCCTCGTACTCACCAAACCCCGGAACAGAAACGGGCGTGATGCGCTGAAACAATTGCTGGTAAGGGATATACTTATACACACCCTCTTGTAAATATTTGGCGGTGCTTTGTCCCGCCATCACTACGTTGCGTGGGTTCCAGGTGAATTTATATCTCCACGGGTTTTCGGGATCTGTCTCGTTGGCAATCAGCCCTCCGGTAAATGACTCAAATGAAGTTAGTTTTCCTCCCTCTTCTTTGATGCGATCAATCACCTGCATGGCACTC
>JABFSY010000437.1 GCA_013140395.1 Cyclobacteriaceae bacterium | reverse complement strand
GAACCTAGACTATCGTAAGCAAAAGAATAGCCCAGAAAAGCAACAGTAAAAGCAATGGCTTGAACGATGGCTGCGATCAAGTGACTCGAATTGAATGAACTTGACGCGAAGAAAGCAGTGAAGAGTGCCAGCAGTATGAATTCAGTATTCACCCAAAATTCGTCATTCTCTTTCGCCTGATCGGCAACAGCGAACAAGGGGGCAAAAGCAAAAAAAATAAAAATAGGAAACGATTTCATTAACCAGCCAGCCGCAAAAAGCGATGCGCTGATGAGAAAAAGCAGCCACGGCTGCCACGTATTATTCCTCTTTTTTACCATCGATTACCAATACAATTTCGCCCTTCACTTCTTTGCTTTTGAAATGAGTAAGAACTTCAACTAGTCTTCCCGTAAAAGTTTCCTCATACAGTTTCGTCAGCTCGCGCGACACGGACACAAGCCTGTCCTCTCCAAAAAATTCGATCATCTGTTCCAATGTTTTTACCAAACGATGAGGAGATTCATACACGACAATAGTGCGCTCTTCTTCAGCCAGTCTTTTTAAAGTAGTCTGTTTCCCTTTTTTGTGTGGCAAAAATCCCTCAAACACAAACCGATCTGTAGGGAACCCGGAGTTTACCAGTGCGGGAATTAGAGCAGTGGCACCCGGCAAGCTTTCGATTTTTAGCCCAGCTTTCAAGCACTCTCTGACTAATAAAAAGCCTGGATCTGAAATGCCCGGTGTTCCCGCATCTGAAATCAAAGCCATTGTTTCTCCACCTTGCATGCGTTGAATCAAACCTGTTAATGTCTTGTGATCATTAAAAATATGAAAGCTCTGCAGAGGTTTAGAGATTTCATAGTGGCGAAGTAATGTGCCGGAAGTGCGCGTGTCTTCTGCGAGAATCGTATCTACTTGCTTCAACACCTCTAGTCCACGGATAGTAATATCACCGAGATTGCCGATGGGGGTGGGAACAAGGAAGAGGGAAGGTTTCGACACAGTGTTAATTTGAAAATTGATTGATTTGAAAATTTGAAAATGAGCTTAACCTATATTCTAATTTGATCGATGGCTTTGGCTAGTGCATGGTCTTTGTCCGTAACAATATCTCCGGCATCGTGAGTGTTCAACTCGATGGTCACCGTATTGTAGACATTTGTCCAAAAAGGATGGTGGTTATGCTTTTCGGCCAGCAACGCAACTTTAGTCATAAACCCGAAGGCTTCCACAAAATTGCTGAACTTAAAAGTTTTGATTAGGCGATTGTTTCCTTCCGTCCACATGTCTGAGTTATTTAGACGTTAAATATCTCAAATAAAACACACAAGCCCAATCGCAGTTTAAATCGATTGACACGCCAACGCTACAATCTACAGTGCAATGATCCCTTGAATGTTATAAGTAGCTACATAGACTTCTATAACTGATTCGCTGGACGGCATCATCATTTGTAGGGTAATGCTGGTGTAGTTGCCATTTTTTGAAGTTTTCTCTGTAGCCAGATGATTCGGAAACAAGGAAGTCACTTCCGTTTCTTTACCCTTCGGCACAATGAACTTAAACGTGTAGAGTGCAGGCCAAGCGTAGTGCTGGTCTAATTTTTCCTTGAGTGACGTTGTCCAGTTTGCTTCCATAAAAAAAAGTCGGCCCCCCTTAAAAAGGAAAGCCGACTCTGCTTAAAAGTTATACTACTACGCTCATTGCTTTTCTGGATCAGATAACCTTTTCAGGTCAAGCTCCGTAGTACTCAGCTAAAAGAATTTATAGCGTTTGTCTTCAATCTTAGAAACTTCTTTGATGGCTTGCGTAATTCCGGTGTTAGATTTGCCATTTAACCCTTGCAGCAGTTGATTTTTGAACATCGTGTAATCACCGATTGAAGCGGCAGCCGTTTTGTTTTGAGACTCAATGATCAACACTCCATTTTCGCCAGCGAACGCTTTTGATCGTTTGCCATTTTCCAGTGAGAAAGCAACACCCACCGCGCGTGCATCCAGTCCTACTGAAGGTAGCGTGTTGGAATTCAATTTTAGGTCGCTAGATGAGTTAACAGAGGCATCAGTGCCGAAGGCTTTCGCGATCTCTTCCAGTGTTCCTTTTTGAGCATTCAGTTTTTCGATAATTTTTTCTCCCTTCATCGTATTCTTCACAACGGGAGTGATTTCTTCTTTCACTTTATCGAAAGATTTATACCCCTCTTTGGTCTCCCCCGTCATAATCGCTACTACATAGTCATCTTCCAAATCAAACACATCTGAGACCTTCCCAATTTTTCCGTCTCTGTAAAGCCATGTCACTAGTTGACGGGCTTCACCTAGTGAACCGATTCGCCTTTCGGCCGTTCCAAGTTCATTCGCTTCTTGAACAGTTACCCCCGCTTTCGATGCTTTTTCTTTAAAGGCATCTACGCCAGAAAGATCCGCTGCAAAAGTTTGAGCGCTTAAGAACGCAGCGTTTTGGGTATCGTCACTTGGGGTAATTGCTAGTTCTACGGTAGCCACGGTGTAGTTCGTGTTATCTTTTACATTAGTTACCTCAATGATATGATACCCGAATTGCGTTTCTACCACGTCATTCAACAAGCCAGTACGGGTAGCATCGAAAACTGCTTTTTGAAATGGCTTCACCATTTGACCTGAGGTAAACCACCCTAAGTCGCCACCTTTTGAAGAGGTTCCATCGGTTCCAAATTCACGTGCTTTTTCTGCAAACGAGGCACCTCCTCTTATTTCTGATAAGATTTTTTTCGCTTTCTCTTTAGCTGCTTTCTTTCCTTCAGGCGTTTCGTTCTCCCAACGGATCAAAATGTGGCTGGCTTTTGCTGCGTAGGTTGTATCGCTACCAATTTTTACGACTTTAATGATCTTAAAGTTTCCTCCATCCAAAAATGGGCCGATAACATTTCCGGGTTGTAATGTAGATTTATCAGCACTCAAGGTAGTCGGCAATGTAGCGATGGTATATTTTGTGAAAGCGTTGCTTCCCTCTGTATTAGAAACAGCAAAAACAGAATCTTCGGTAACCGTTTTGAAATCAGATGCAATTTTTGTGGCTTCTTCTTTGAGCAGCGAAGAGTCAGCAGCCGATGGAACTACTGGAAAGGTGACATAACTTAGGTTTCGCGCCTCTTTGGCTTTGTATTTTTCCTTATTCTCATTGTAGTAGTCGCGAAGTTGGCTATCGGTCGGCTTTACGAGCGAATCGCTGATTGCATAAAACGGAACGTATAGGTACTTTACTTCCGCCACATCATTTTGCAAATGATAATCTCTTTCGGCTTCTGCCTCGGTAACGTAGTTTGTCTTGATGAGTAAATTCTCATACTTGATGCGCTCACGTCCTAACCCCAATTCTTTTTGAAACAATGTCCAACGGTATTTACCTTCCTGCCATTGTGCAAGCATCTGCTGATTACCTACAGGGGCTGGGGAGTTAAAATTATTGATGTACTCAACTACGCGTCTGCGATCAAAATTCCCAGCAGAATCGG
>JABFSY010000465.1 GCA_013140395.1 Cyclobacteriaceae bacterium | reverse complement strand
TTTAGGGCTTTAGCCATTTTTGCTTGCACTTGATTAGTGCTAAGTTCAAAAAAAATTAGCTCTGTAGCCCCATTATAAACTATTTGAGTTTTTCAGCAGACCCTACTTACCTGGGCTACTGTTCGGTTAGCATAGACAAGGCCTGACAATTTTTTAATAGCCATCAACAAAAAAAGGGAGCTTATGGCTCCCTTTTTTTAAACTTTAAGTATTCGACACTTTGAAAGTGTAGGATACCTTGATATTATCCAATTGCTACTCTCTTGAATTCTACCACTGTCAACCCCTTGGTCACGCTATCCAAATATTGAGCAACAGTCTTTGAGCTATCCTTTACAAACGTCTGTGGTAACAAAGTGCTTTCTTTGAAGAACTTGTTCAACTTGCCTTGCGCAATCTTTTCAATCATATGCTCAGGCTTGCCTTCTGCCAAAATTTGAGCTTTGGCAATTTCCATTTCTTTTTCAATCAACGTCTTATCTACTTCGCTTTCATTCACCGCTACTGGGTTCATTGCAGCTATTTGCATACCAATGTCTTTTCCCGCTTCGGTTACGTCTTTGCCATTTACACCTTTCAAAGAAACCAATACGCCTAATTTGCTTCCTGAGTGGATGTAAGGAACAACAGCTTCGCCTTTCATGTGGATGAATGAGCTCACTTCCAACTTCTCCCCGATCTTACCCACCAACTCAGTGATCTTGTCATTCAATGAAAGCCCACCGACTACTTCAGCTAACAACGCTTCCTTCGTTGCAGGCTTTTTTGCAAAAGCAGTTTCGGCAATCAACTTGCCTAAATTTTGGAACTCCTCGTTTTTCGCAACAAAATCAGTTTCACAATTTAATGCGATCAAAACGGCTTCTTTTTTATCGTCAGAAACTTTGACGAACACAGAACCTTCCTTGGCATCTCTATCAGAGCGGGAAGCAGAAACTTTCTGTCCTTTTTTTCTCAATATTTCAATAGCCTTGTCAAAATCACCTTCTGCTTCGGTTAAAGCTTTTTTACAGTCCATCATACCGGCACCGGTCATGGTGCGGAGTTTGTTTACGTCTTGTGCGCTAATCATACTTTATTAATTAAAAATTTACTGTTACTAGTTATCCTAAAAAACAAAACATCGACTTTAAGGCCGATGTTTTGATTATTTCAAATCGGCCGTGCCTGCCTTGCCGGTAGGCAGGCGTGAGCTTGGCCAATCAACAATTAATTTGTCTCTACGGCTTCGTCAACTTTCTTCTTATCATCTTCCTCTTTCTTCATCCCAGCTTCTTCCTTATCCTTTTTACGCTCCATCAAAGCCTCTTCCATGGCCTTTCCCAAATGGTTGGTGATGATAGAGATGGACTTAAACGCGTCATCGTTAGCAGGAATCGGGAAATCGATATTCGAGGGATCTGAATTGGTATCTACCATTGCAAAAACCGGAATATTTAGTTTTTGAGCTTCTGCAACGGCAATGTGCTCGCGCTTTACATCAATCACAAACAAAGCGGCAGGCAAGCGATTCAAATCAGTAATACCACCTAACAATTTCTCTAATTTTGCTTTCTCACGAGCAATCATCAACCGCTCACGCTTAGCGAGGTTGTTGAAGGCATCATCCTTCATCAACTTGTCGATCTGAGCCAATTTCTTCAATGACTTACGTATCGTTGCAAAATTGGTCAACATACCACCCAACCAACGCTCGGTCACGAAAGGCATATTAAGACGTGTTGCTTCTTGGTTGATAATGTCCTTTGCTTGCTTTTTTGTAGCAACGAACATGATCTTGCGGCCAGAGCGTACGATGTTTTTCATCGCATAGGTCGCTTCCTCCAGGCACTTTAGTGTCTTGTTCAAATCAATAATATGGATGCCGTTGTTCTCCATGTAGATGTACTCTGCCATCTTAGGATTCCACTTTCTGGTCAAGTGTCCAAAATGAACACCTGCATCCATCAAACTCTGAGTTGTTATATTCTCTGCCATGCTTATCGATTAACGCTTACTGAATTGGAACTTCCTTCTTGCTTTTCTACGACCTGGTTTCTTTCTCTCCACCATGCGTGAATCGCGTGTCATCAAACCTTCTTTTCGCAGGGCGGGACGATTTTCGTTGTTGATCGTAACCAATGCACGGGCAATCCCTAAACGAATCGCTTCGGCTTGACCTTTCGTACCACCGCCTTCTACACTCACATTCACATCGTAGCTACCTTCTAGTTTTACCAAGGTAAGCGCCTGTTTCACAGTTGTTTGAAGTATTTCTGACGGAAAATAATCTTTCAATTCTTTCTCGTTTACAATAATATGACCGTTACCTGGCTTTACATAAACCCTGGCTACCGAGGTCTTTCTCCGTCCGATGGTGTTGATTATCTCCATGTATTAAAACTTTAATTCTTTAGGTTTTTGTGCCGCATGTTCGTGTTCAGCACCTGCATATACATGCAAGCTCCTAAACAATTGACGACCCATTGTATTTTTTGGAAGCATACCACGCACACTGTGCTCAACCAATCTAGAGGGGTGCTTTTCCAACATCATTTTAGGTGATACCTGCTTTTGGCCTCCTGGAAAACCTGAGTAGAAAAACATGAAATGATCGTTCATTTTTTTACCGGTCATCTTTACTTTTTCAGCATTGATAACAATCACATGGTCTCCCATATCAGTATTGGGTGTATAGCTTGTCTTGTGTTTGCCACGTAAAACGCGAGCAATTTGACTGGCCAGACGACCTAGAATCTGATCTTTGGCATCAACGATCACCCACTGCTTGTCGGCAGTTGCATCATTGGCATTCAGTGTTTTGTAACTATTGTGATCCACTTTGTTAGCTTTTAAACGATAAAATAACTATTGCCTTTTAAAAAGGGACACAAAAGTAGGTTCAAGAAACTGAATATCCAACACCTGCCATTTGATTTTTAGCTTTTTGGGGCTTAGCACCTGTATTATCTCCTGTTTTCGCTCAATTGCTTAACCAAGGCTTGAAAATCTTTCGGGTAAGGAGCTACAATTTTGACCGTTTCGTGGTTCAAAAGGGCAAATTCGAGCGAAAATGCATGCAAAGCCATCCTTTTAATAAGCGGTGCCTCCTCCGCTTCTTTTTTTAAATTAAATCCACGTTTAACGGAAGAAACAAAGAATGGCTTACCCCCGTATACCTCATCCCCGGTAATCGGTGCCTTCAGCAACCGCAAATGGATTCGAATTTGGTGCATACGCCCTGTAATGGGATGGCATTCCACCAACGTATGGGCTTTGTAGGTGTCTTTGGTGGTAAAATAGGTGAGTGCGGGCTTCCCTTCCTTCGAAATCTTTACAGTCCCATCGTTTAACTTCAATATCGCAGCCTCCACCGACTTTTCCTGAAATGAATGAATACCGTCAACAACGGCATGATAGGTTTTTGAAACTTCGCGATTTTCGAACTGCATGCTCAGGTGACGATAGGCCTCCGGGTTTTTGGCGAGAGCTAATAC
>JABFSY010000053.1 GCA_013140395.1 Cyclobacteriaceae bacterium | reverse complement strand
GAATCTTCCAATTAATTTGTTGACAAATGAAAAGAGTGACATTCTATACGTGTCTATTGAAAGAAATAGCGCCTACAATCAACGTGGTTTTAACTGGGGAATTAGTTTTTCTATTAAACCGCTAAGTAGTGTTGATAAACGATCGGTTGTAAACGAAATGGCGGGGGCTCAATTTCTTGATTCAGGTAAGCCATTTGCCTTGGTTGACTTTTTTATCAAAAAAGGGCTTTCACTTGACGCACTTAGTAGCCTAGAACACTTATATGAAAAGGATTCCACCAATAGTGCAATACTTCAAAAGTATTGGGATACAGTTAATGATTTACATATTGACAAGTGGTAATGCCAGCTGCTAACAAAACATATGTGGCATTGCTCGGCTCACATTAAGTTTGTAGTTTAGTTTTTAAATTACGTTTGGTATCGTGGGACAGGACGCGGCTTCGGAAGCCCCGTTCGAACGCAAATAATCACGTAGTGTGCCATTGGAGTAAATTTCACAAATAAGATTTATTATTCGATTCAGCATATGTAAATTATTAAACCTTATGGAAATTAACCAATGGCGGACAAACGATTTAGGAATAGCACCCAGCACTAATTTCAGACTAAAGACAATTGGCAAAGTTTGGTGGTCAATTTATTTGCCCGTGTCGATACTAATGATTTTTGGGTTTGTCGTTTTGTTGTATAAAGCCTATTTCATAGGATTCTTTTGGATTTTAACAATCTTCGTACTTCCAGCGATAATTGCATTTGGTGTACTGGCATATTCATCGATTGCCAACATTACCATGAGATTAAGTATTACCAACTGAAGTATTTATTACAAAAACCTGCTAACGACCAAAGAAATATCATTTCATGATCTAAAAGGGTTTCGGGTAAGCAGTACCGCCCAAAGAAGTGACATTGGCTTACCAGGTTGGGAAGTTGAAATTGAATCCAACAATGGAGCAATTATTACAGTCCCAAAATCAATTGAAAATCAAGGAGAATTAATCGCATTTTTGAAATCAAAATTTATAAACCTCGATGAGGACGCCTTGAAAGATTATTTAAAGTGGAATAGTGATTAAGATGTTAAAACGTTGTAAAAACTAAAGACAACACAACAGACAATAAGATAACGGATGGACAACTTTAAACTAACTGCCCACAACAAAGTATGTTTGCCCAATTCGTGACGAGTAGATTTGAAGTATATCTATTTTATTAAGTTTTGTGCCGTGGACAGGCGTGGCTTCGAAAGCCCCGCTCGAACGCAAATACTTACGTTAGCGTTCATGCCTGTGGACGGCTACGATAACAGATGAATGACAAAAAAATAGTGACTAATCAACTTTAAGACTTTGGAAGAGTTTCGGACAAGTATTTTTGAAATAAATAAAGAAAAGAGTAGAAAGCGCGTATTCTATAACATTGGAATCTTTGCAGCTATTGGAGGAATTTGGGTCTTGTACTTTATTGGATTTCCAATCATTGGACTAAAAACATGTATTGGCTTTACAGTTGTTATGCTTGGTATTAAACTCTATGATGACAAGTATATGGGGATAAGTGCATACGGGGACCGAAAGGCCAATCTTGTTATCGCAGAACAGCATTTGGAAATCAGAGATGTTAAAATTTCATATTCTGACCTTACTGATTTAGTAATATACGTTGATGAATATTTAGGAATGCCAAAAGAAATATTCGGTATTCATCACGGTGGTAATAATAAGATTGAGTTTAACCATAAAGGACGACTTGTTTCTATTAACTATGTCATAAAAAACAAACAGGACTATGACAGGGTTTTACGACTGGTTAACGGACTAGAAAAAAACCCAAGTCTGATGAGATACTTTAAAAAACTTGACTAGCTCACGTGAAACAGGCACGAACGCTTATAAAATGCTTCTGCAATAGCACGGTGACGTGTAAGCTATAAGTGTTATCTTCGTTCCAGGCCTGCCGGCAGGTTTGGTGTCGGGGACACTATATAAATAATATGAAAATGAAAAAATTGATCATCGGTTTGTTGATTATCTCTGCCCGCGCCATCGCGCAAGAAAATGCCGATGAGGGTATGGACTGTGGAAAGAAGTTTATACTGGAATCTAAAATCTTGAACGAGAAGCGCACCTATTGGGTGAAGTTGCCCGCTTCGTATACCAATAAAAAGTACGACAAACAATCGTACCCTGTGATGTATGTGCTGGATGGCAAGTCAGCTTTTTTTCCTTTGCTAGGTGTAGTGAGTTTTATGAGTGAAAAGGAAAGCGTAAACTTTCAAATACCTGAAATGATTGTGGTGGGGGTAGATACTGAAAATCGCATTAAAGACCTAACACCCAATCCCACCACTAAAATGCCGGACGGACAAGAAGCAAAAACAGAGTCTCAAAAGTTGATGATGGCAGGTGGAGGTGGCGGTGAAACATTTTTCAAGTTCATGACCGAAGAGTTGTTTTCGAAAATCGAAAGAGATTACCGTACCATTCCGTATCGTATGTATGTGGGACATTCCTTGGGCGGCCTTACCACTGCCTATACGTTGCTCAAACACCCCGGTATTTTCAACAGCTATCTTTCAATTGATGGAAGCCTGTGGTGGGATAATGGAAAATATGTGCGTGAAGCACCTTTCGATTTGAAAAATTGGAAGTCAAAAACGATTCAACGATTTTATCTTTCTGTAGTCGACTCAGCTCATGCAGGGACAGGCAATAGATTTCATGTTCGGTGCATACATAAGTTGGCGAAGGCACTCAAAGATGATGCTCCGGCAAATGTGCAGGCGAAATTGGATGTTATAAAAGATACCGATCACTCCTCGATTCCATTGCTGAGTTGGTACAACGGCCTGCAATACATTTTTGAATCGTATGATGTAAGTCACTATAGTTTTACGGCTAACCCTGAATTAATCGAATCACATTACGCCAATCTCGAAAAAACCATAGGGTTAAAAATGTCACCCCCGCAAGACGTAATTGAAATTGTACTTCACTACCTTACCGCACCCGATCGATATCCCGACAAAGAAAAGGCCTTGAAAGCAGCTAAAATTGGATTGAAGTATTATCCGAACGCACCCTTTATTTTAGAGAAACTAAAGCAACTGGAAAGCATAAAATGAAACACCTGATCATCGTTCTGCTACTTGTGTCGGCCTGTAAGCCGACACCAAAACAGTATGATATAATTTTTACCAACGGCACCATCGTAGATGGATTAGGAAACGATGCATTTATAGGCGACCTCGCAATCAAAGGAGATAAGATTGTAAAAGTGTCAACAGAAAAAATCAATTCTGCTCAGGCAGATACTGTTATTGACATTCGAGGCAAGATTATTTCTCCGGGATTTATTGACAGTCACGCCCACATACAAACCACCATTCATCAATATCCACAGCCTGAAAATTTTCTGCGGCAGGGCATCACCACAATTTGTGCCAGTTTACATAGTGGCGATCAGCCTTACCC